>CAZAEG010000192.1:0-4232 GCA_964484035.1 uncultured Enterobacteriaceae bacterium
CGCGCTTCCAGCAGCGCGGTCTGCACGGTGATGTCCGCGGCGGCGGCGGCGACGCACTCCGGCACCGTGCGTACGCTGTGCGCGACTTCCAGACCGACGTCCCAGAACATCCCGACCAGGCGCTCCAGGCTGGCGCGCTCGCGGCTCCCGGGCTCCCGCGCAAGAAGCACCAGCACGTCGATGTCCGAGAACGGGAACAGCTCGCCGCGTCCATAGCCGCCGGTCGCCACCAGGGCGGCGGGCGCAGCCGGCCGCAGCACCCGCCACAGCCCGCGCAGCGTGCGGTCGATCAGCCGGCTATGGGCATGCAGTTGGCGCTGCGGCGCGGCCGTGCGCAGGTAGGACTGGCGCAGCGCCTCGCGGCCGGCAAGCAGCTCTGCGCGCCACTGCGCCGTCGGCGCGGGTACCGCGCTCATTTCAGGACGGGGCGGGCAACTCCGGCGCCGGCGGCGTGCCGGCCGAAGTCGTCAGCACCTCGTAGCCGCCCGGCGTGACGAGCACCGTGTGCTCCCATTGCGCCGAGAGGCTGTGGTCCTTGGTGACGATGGTCCAGCCGTCGGCCAGCTCGCGGATCGCCGCGTTGCCGGCATTGATCATCGGTTCGACGGTGAACGTCATGCCGGCCTCGAGCCGCAGGCCGGTGCCCGGCTTGCCGTAATGCAGGACCTGCGGATCCTCGTGAAAGCGCCGTCCGATGCCGTGGCCGCAGAACTCGCGCACCACCGAGTAGCCATGCCTTTCGGCGTGCGCCTGAATCGCCGCGCCGATGTCGCCGAGATGCGATCCGGCGCGTACCTGCCGGATGCCCTCCCACATGCATTCGTAGGTCACCTCCACCAGACGGCGTGCCTGGATGCTGGGCTCGCCGACGTAGAACATGCGGCTCGAGTCGCCGTGAAAGCCGTCCTTGATCACGGTGACGTCGATATTGAGGATATCGCCGGGCTTGAGCACGCGCTCGCCCGGTATGCCGTGGCACACCTGGTGATTGACCGACGTGCAGATCGACTTCGGATAGGGCTTGTACCCGGGGGGCGCGTAGTTGAGCGGCGCCGGCGTGGTGCCCTGCACGTCGATCATGTAGGCGTGGCAGAGGTCGTTCAGGGCGCCCGTCGACACGCCCGGCTTCACGTGCGGCGCGATGTAGTCGAGGACTTCCGCTGCGAGCCTGCCGGCGACGCGCATCTTTGCGGCTTCCTCGGGAGATTTCTGAACGGCCGCCATGGGCTGAGAAAAAGGCTGATTATGCTAGAATTTTGGCCTGGTTCGCCGCTTGCCGCGGGCCAAATTTCCCGTCCCGGCCGGTTAGGGTGCCCGCAAGGGTTTTCGGTTGACCGGGGCGGCAGACCATAACCCTAAGGAGCGCGCAGTGTCTGCAACCATGCGTCAAATGCTGGAAGCCGGGGTCCATTTCGGACACCAGACCCGGTACTGGAATCCGAAGATGGCGCCGTACATCTTCGGCCACCGCAACAAGATTCACATCATCAACCTGGAAAAGACCCTGGTGCTGTACCAGGAGGCGCTGAGGTACGTGCGCCAGCTCGCTGCCAACCGCGGCTCGATCCTCATGGTCGGCACCAAGCGCCAGGCGCGCGAGATCGTGCGCGAGGAAGCGCTGCGCTGCGGCATGCCCTTCGTCGATCACCGCTGGCTCGGCGGCATGCTGACGAACTTCAAGACCGTCAAGCAGTCCATCAAGCGCCTGAAGGAAATGGAGCAGATGGCCGAGGACGGCACCTTCGAGAGCATGGCGAAGAAGGAAGCCCTGGGGCTGCAGCGCGAGCTGGCCAAGCTGCAGCGCTCGCTCGGCGGCATCAAGGACCTGAACGGCCTGCCCGATGCGCTGTTCGTGATCGACGTCGGCTACCAGAAGGGCGCCATCGCCGAAGCGGTGAAGCTCGGCATTCCCGTGGTCGGCGTTGTCGACACCAATCACTCGCCCGAGGGCATCAGCTACGTGATCCCCGGCAACGACGACTCGAGCCGCGCCATCCGCCTGTACGCGCGTGGCATCGCCGACGCGGTCCTCGACGGCCGCTCGAACGCGGTCGAGGAAGTGGCGGCGGCGTCGCGCGACGAGTTCGTCGAAGTGGACGACGAGGCAGGCGCCTGAGACCGGGCCGACGCGCGGGATCCGGGGGCCTTGGGCCCCTTTTTTTGACTTTTGGAGCATGAGGCAATGGCGCAGATCAGTGCAAGCCTGGTGAAGGAGCTGCGTGAGCTGACCGGGCTCGGAATGATGGAATGCAAGAAGGCGCTCGCCGAGGCGGGCGGCGATATGAAGAAGGCCGAGGAGCTGCTGCGCATCAGGAGCGGCGCCAAGGCGAGCAAGGTGGCAGACCGCGTCGCCGCCGAAGGCGTGGTCGGTGCATGGCTGTCGCCGGACGCCAAGCTGGGCGCGCTGGCGGAAGTGAACTGCGAGACGGATTTCGTGGCCAAGAACGAGGACTTCGTCGCGTTCGCGCGGGAAGTCGCCGAGGCGGTGGCCAAGACCAACCCGGCCGATGTGCAAGGGCTGGCGAATTTCGAGCCGCGCCGGCAGGCCCTGGTGCAGAAGATCGGCGAGAACATCTCGATCCGGCGGATTGCGCGCCTGCCTGCGCAAGGGCGGCTGGCGCTGTACCTTCATGGGGCGAAGATCGGCGTCCTCGTGGACCTCGAGGGCCAGGAAGACGTCGCCAAGGATCTGGCCATGCACATCGCCTTCACCAAACCGCGGTATCTGTCGAAAGCGGAAGTCCCTGCCGACGTCGTGGCGCGCGAGCGCAACATCGCCGCGGCCCGTGCCAAGGATTCCGGCAAGCCGCCCGAGATCGTCGTCAAGATGGTCGACGGCGCGGTCAACAAGTTCCTCAATGAAGTGACGCTGCTCGGCCAGCCGTTCGTCAAGGACGACAAGCAGTCGGTGGAGAAGCTGCTGGCGGCAAGGAAAGCGAAGCTGAACGGCTATCGCTTCCTGGTGGTGGGCGAGGGCATCGGGAAGAAATGAAGCTGCGCGAAGCCGCGATCGGCGCCAAGTACAAGCGCGTCCTGCTCAAGCTCTCCGGCGAGGCGCTGATGGGCGAGGACGCCTACGGCATCAACCGGCAGACGATCGAGGGCATCGTGCAGGAGATCGCCGCGGTGGCCCGGCTCGGCGTGGAGCTGGGCGTGGTGATCGGCGGCGGCAACATCTTTCGCGGCGTCGCGCCGGGGGCGGCGGGCATGGATCGCGCGACCGCGGACTACATGGGCATGCTGGCGACGGTGATGAACGCGCTCGCGCTGCAGGATGCCATGCGGCGCGCGGGGCTCGACTGCCGGGTGCAGTCGGCGCTCAACATCGAGCAGGTCGTGGAACCGTACATCCGCGGCAAGGCGATCCGCTACCTCGAGGAGGGCCGGATCGTGGTGTTCGCGGCGGGCACCGGCAATCCGTTCTTCACCACCGACACGGCGGCCGCGCTGCGCGCGAGCGAGGTCGGGGCCGAGATCGTGCTCAAGGCGACCAAGGTGGACGGCGTCTACACTGCCGACCCGAAGAAGGACCGCGCGGCGACGCGCTATGCGCGGCTCAGCTTCGACGAGGCCCTGCAGCGCAATCTCAGGGTGATGGACGCCACCGCGCTGGCGCTGTGCCGCGACCAGAAGCTGCCGGTGAACGTCTTCAGCATCTTCAAGAAGGATGCGCTGCTGCGCGTGGTCGCCGGCGAGGACGAAGGCACGCTGGTGCACGTCTGAAGGAGAACCCATGCTAGCCGAGCTCAGGAAGACGACCGAGCAGAAGATGGCGAAGAGCGTCGAGGCGTTCAAGGCCGACCTGTCCAAGGTGCGCACCGGCCGCGCGCACACCGGCCTGCTCGATCACATCATGGTGGACTATTACGGCGCGCCGACGCCGCTGAACCAGGTGGCCAAGGTGACGCTGCTCGATGCGCGCACCATCGGCGTGGCGCCCTTCGAGAAGAAGATGCTGCAGACGGTGGAGAAGTCGATCCGCGATTCCGATCTCGGCCTGAATCCCGCCAGCATGGGCGAGACCGTGCGCGTACCGATGCCGGCCTTGACCGAGGAACGGCGCAAGGAGCTCATCAAGGTGGTGCGCCACGAGGCCGAGAACGCGCGCGTGGCGGTACGCAACCTGCGTCGCGACGCCAATCACCACCTCAAGGAGGCGCTGAGGAAGAAGGAAGTCTCGGAGAACGACGAGCGACGGACGCAGGACGACGTGCAGAAGCTCACCGACCGCT
>CAZAEG010000193.1:0-3678 GCA_964484035.1 uncultured Enterobacteriaceae bacterium
GCCTGCCAGCGCTAGCGCGTCACGCCTTGCCGAGCGACTTCACCTTCGCGGCGAGCCGCTTGCCGACGCTGGGGTGGACGAACTTCGAGACGTCGCCGCCCAGGATCGCGATCTCCCGCACCAGCGTCGCCGAGATGAACATGTGCTGCTCCGAGGGCGTGAGAAAGATCGTCTCGAAGTCCGGGTTCAGGCTGCGGTTCATGCCGGCGAGCTGGAATTCGTACTCGAAGTCCGACACCGCGCGCAGGCCCCGGATCACCACCTGCGCGTCGTGCTTGCGCACGAACTCGGTGAGCAGGCCGGTGAAGCTCACGATCTGCACGCTCTTCAGGTCGCCGAGCACCTCGCGCGCCATCTCGGTGCGCTCCTGCAGCGTGAAAAAGGTGCTCTTGCCGCGGCTGATGGCCACGCCGATGATGAGCGGGTCGAACAGCTTCGCCGCGCGCCGCACCAGGTCTTCATGGCCGCGCGTGAGCGGATCAAAGGTTCCCGGGTACACCGCTCGGATCATGGTCGCTCCATTCGAGTAGTTGGTAGCTCACCTGCCCGGCGCGCGCGCGCTGCAGCTCGCGCCACGGCGCCGCGGCCTGC
The DNA here is from genome assembly GCA_964484035.1 of uncultured Enterobacteriaceae bacterium. Lineage (GTDB taxonomy): Bacteria > Pseudomonadota > Gammaproteobacteria > Burkholderiales > SG8-39 > JAABQT01. The sequence continues at coordinate 592 of CAZAEG010000193.1, forward strand.
ACCGGCCGGTCCCCTTCCGCGTACACGCGCGCGCCGCGCCGCAGCCGCGGCGGCAGCGCGGCGAGCAGCGCCGGCAGGGCATTCTGCCTGAACGGCGGGTCGAGGAAAACCACGTCGAAGCGCTCGCCGCCACGCGCGAGAAACGCGAGCGCGTCTTGCGGCACGACGTCGACGGCCGCGGCGCCGAGCGCCGCGCGGCTCTTTTCGAGCGCGGCGGCGATGGCGCGATCGGCTTCCACCATCACCACGCGCGCCGCGCCGCGCGACGCCGCCTCGAAACCGAGCGCGCCGCTGCCCGCGAACAGATCGAGGCACACGGCGCCGTCGAGGCGCTGGCCGAGCCAGTTGAACAGCGTCTCGCGCACGCGATCCGGCGTCGGCCGCACGCCCGAGCGCGCGGGCACCGCGATGCGCCGCCCGCGCCAGTCGCCGCCGACGATGCGCACGCGGCCCGGCGCAGCCCGCTTGCTAGAATTCACCGCAGGATGTTAGCAGCGACTTCGTGGACGGCGCGCCTGAGGAGCGGCCTCGCGCGCACGCGCACCGCCCTCGGCGGCGGGCTCGGCGCGCTCTTCGGCCGCGCCGCGATCGACGAGTCGCTGTACGAGGCGCTGGAGGACGCGCTGCTCGGTGCCGATTGCGGCGTCGCGGCGACGCGGCATTTGCTCGAGCGCCTGCGCAGCCGCGCGCGGCGCGAGCGCATCGCCGAGCCGCAGGCGCTCAAGCGCGCGCTGCAGGAGGAGCTGCGGCTGCTGCTCGCACCCCTCGAGAAGCCGCTCGACCTGACGCGCGGCAAGCCGCTCGTCGTCATGATCGCGGGCGTGAACGGCTCCGGCAAGACCACCTCCATCGGCAAGCTGGCGAAGTGGCTGCAGGCCGAGGGCAAGAGCGTGCTGCTCGCCGCGGGCGACACGTTCCGGGCGGCGGCGCGCGAGCAGCTCGCCGCCTGGGGCGCGCAGAACGGCGTCGCCGTCATCTCCCAGGCCGCGGGCGACGCCGCCGCCGTGGTCTACGACGCGGCGGCCGCGGCGCGCGCACGCGGCATCGACGTGCTGATCGCGGACACCGCCGGGCGCCTGCCGACGCAGCTGCACCTGATGGAGGAGATCAGGAAAGTGAAGCGCGTTCTGGCGAAGGCGCTGCCCGGCGCGCCGCACGAAGTGCTGCTGGTGCTCGACGCCAACACCGGCCAGAACGCGCTCGCCCAGGTGAAGGCCTTCGACGAGGCGCTCGGCCTCACCGGGCTCGTGCTCACCAAGCTCGACGGCACCGCCAAGGGCGGCGTGGTGTGCGCCATCGCGCGCGAGCGCCCGGTGCCGCTGCTGTTCATCGGCATCGGTGAAGGCATCGACGACCTGCGGCCCTTCGCCGCCGCGGAATTCGCCGGGGCGCTGGTTGATTAGCTTTTCCGCGGTCGCCAAGCGCTATCCGGGCGGCCAGGACGCGCTCTCGGCAATCTCGTTCACCCTCGCGGCGGGCGAGCTCGCCTTCGTCACCGGGCCCTCGGGCGCGGGCAAGTCGACGCTGCTCAAGCTGATCCCGGCGATCGAGCGCCCCACCGCGGGCAGCGTCGTGGTGAACGGGCAGAACGTCGGCGCGCTGAAGCGCGGCGCGATCCCGTACCTGCGCCGCAACCTCGGCCTCGTGTTCCAGGACCACAAGCTGCTCTACGACCGCAGCGTCTTCGACAACGTGATGCTGCCGCTTTCCTTCGGCGCCCTCGCCCCGCGCGACGCGGCGCGGCGCGTGCGCGCGGCGCTCGACAAGGTGGGGCTGCTCGCGCGCGAGCGCGCCAATCCGATCCAGCTCTCCGGCGGCGAGCAGCAGCGGCTCGCGATCGCGCGCGCCGTGGTCAACCGGCCGGCGGTGCTGGTGGCCGACGAGCCCACCGCGAACCTCGATGCCGCGTCGGCCGCGCGCGTCGTCGACATCCTGCTGTCCTTCAACCAGGTGGGCGTGACGCTGGTGATCGCCACGCACGACGAGGCGCTGGTCGCGCGCCACGGGCGGCGCGTGCTGCGGCTCTCCGCCGGCAGGCTGGCGGCGCCATGAGAACGTGGCTGCGCCAGCACCGCGGCGCGGCCGCGCGCGCGGTGCGCAAGCTCGCCGCGCAGCGCGCGGCGACGCTGCTCAATGCGCTCGTCATCGGCGTGGCGCTGTCGCTGCCCGCGGGCGGCTATGCGCTGCTCGCCAACCTGCAGGGCGTGGCGCAGCGCTTCAGCTTCGAGCCGCAGCTCTCGGTGTTCCTCGAGCCCGCGGCGAAGCGCGCCGAGCTCGAGGCGCGCCTGCGCGCCGATCGGCGCGTCGCGGCGCTGCGCTTCGTGTCGCGAGACGAGGCGCTCGCCGAGCTGCGCGTCGCCGAGGGCCTCGCCGACGTCGTCGCGGCGCTCGAGCGCAACCCGCTGCCCGATACGTTCGTCGTGCGCGCGGCGGGCGGCGGCGCGCGCGCGCTCGATGAGCTCGCGCGCGCGCGGCGGGCGCTGCCCGGCATCGCGAGCGTGCAGGTCGACTCGGCCTGGGCCGAGCGCCTCGCCGCGCTCGCGCGCATCGGGCGGCTCGCGCTCGCGGCGCTCGCCGTGCTCCTCGGCACGGGACTCGTGGCCGTGACCTTCAACACCATCCGCCTGCAGATCCTCACGCAGCGCGAGGAAATCGAGGTGTCGCGGCTGCTCGGCGCGACCGACGCATTCGTGCGGCGGCCGTTCTTCTACCAGGGGGTCCTGCAGGGCCTGGCGGGGGGCCTGCTGGCCCTGGTCATCCTGTGGGCGGGGCTTTGGGTGCTGAATCTCGGGGTGCGAGATCTCGCCCAGGCCTACGGCTCGAGCTTCGCGCTCGAGTTCCTGCCGGTGCGGGACGCTTTCGCCGTCGCCCTCTTCTCGGCACTCCTCGGGTGGTTCGGCGCGCTTCTGTCAGTTAGCAGATACTTACGCTAAAACCGACTACTATGCTGATTTACCATGCATTCGCTGCGGGAACCTTGAGGCCCCTTAGCACTCCAATATCCGGAGTGCTAAGATCACATCAAGGAGGTAGATGATGCGTTCCGTCCAGACCCTGCCGGTGGCGCTGCCGATGCCGATGGCGGCG
>CAZAEG010000194.1:0-8436 GCA_964484035.1 uncultured Enterobacteriaceae bacterium
GTCGTACTACGAGCGCCACGTCTTCTTCTGCTGCAACCAGCGCGATCCGTCGGATGCGCGCGGCTGCTGCAACGCCAAGGGCGCATCGGCAATGCGCGACTATGCCAAGCAGCGCGTGAAGGAGCTCGAGCTCGCGGGACCGGGCAAGGTGCGCATCAACCAGGCCGGCTGCCTCGACCGCTGCGCGGAGGGACCCTGCGCCGTGGTGTACCCCGATGGCGTCTGGTACACCTACCTGGACCGCGGTGATATCGACGAGATCATCGAGGAGCACCTGCGGCACGGCCGCATCGTCGCTCGCCTGAGGATCTGATGCGCGCGGCGACGCGGCGCGAGACGGTCCGCGGGCCCGCCGGCGGCATCGAATGCGCCGTGGACGAGCCGCAAGGCGCGGCGCGGGGCGTGGCGCTCGTGGCGCATCCGCATCCGCTCTACGGCGGCACGCTCGACAACAAGGTGGTGCAGACCCTCGCGCGGGCGCTGGCCGCGCTCGGCTACGCCGCGTGGCGGCCGAACTTCCGCGGCGTCGGCGGGAGCGAAGGCGCCTACGACGACGGACACGGCGAGGTCGATGATCTCGCGGCGGTGCTGGCGCACGTCGGCGCCGTGCGCCCGGTGCTCGCGGGGTTCTCCTTCGGCGCGGCGATGCAGGCGCGGCTCGCGGCGCGCATCCCGCCCGGGCGCGTGGTGCTGGTCGGCATCGCGGTGAACCATTTCGAGGCGCCCGCGGTGCCCGCCGGGTCGCTGCTGATCCACGGCGAGAACGACACCACGGTGCCGATCGCCGCGGTGCGCGCGTGGGCCAAGCCGCAGGGGCTGCCGGTGATCGTGGTGCCGGGCGCGGACCATTTCTTTCACCGCAAGCTGCCCGAGCTCAGAATGGCGGTGACGGACAACTGGAAATGAGCCGCGCATGCTCTGGGTGAAAGCGCTGCACATCGTCTTCATGGTGACCTGGTTCGCGGGCCTGTTCTACCTGCCGCGGCTTTTCGTCTACCACGCGCTGTCGCACGACACCCTGTCCAAGGAGCGCTTCAAGCTGATGGAGCGCAAGCTCTACTGGGGCATCATGACCCCGGGCGGCGTGCTCACGCTCTTTTTCGGCCTGTGGCTGTGGCTCGGCTGGGGGTTTACCGGGACCTGGCTCACCGCCAAGCTGGCGCTCGCCGCGGTGCTCGTCGCCTACCACCTGGGATGCGGCAAGCTGATGCGCGACTTCCGCGCCGGGCGCAACCGCCGCTCGCACCTCTGGTTCCGCTGGTTCAACGAGTTTCCCGTGCTGGTGCTCATCGCCGCGGTCCTGCTTGCCGTCTTCAAGCCCGCCTGAGGCCTTCTTTGCGCCCTGCCCCAGGGGGCTCGAGGAGTTCCTCGCCAAGGAGCTGAGCGCGCTCGGCGCGGCGCAGCCGCGCGCGGCCGCCGGCGGCGTCGCCTTTTCCGGGAGCTGGGAGACCTGCTACCGCGCGAACCTCTGGTCGCGTCTCGCTTCGCGCGTGCTGTGGCGGGTAGGGGTGTTCGAATACGCGTCGGAAGACGACATCTACGCCGCGGCGCGCGCGCTGAACTGGTTCGATCTGTTCGACGTGAACCGGACGCTGCGCGTGTACGTCACGGCGCAGAAGAGCCCGGTGAAGAGCCTCGAATTCGTGACGCTGCGCGTGAAGGACGCGGTGTGTGACCGTTTTCGCGACGACGTGGGACGCAGGCCGGACGTGGATCGCGCGGACCCCGACGTGCGCGTGCACGTGTTTCTGGAAGAGAAGAGCGGGGCCTTGTATCTGGATACTTCGGGCGAGGCGCTTTTCAAGCGCGGCTGGCGGCCGGAGACGGTGGAGGCGCCGCTGCGCGAGAACCTCGCCGCCGGCATCGTCATGCTGACCGGGTGGACGTTCGAGCAGCCGCTGCTCGATCCCATGTGCGGCGGGGCGACGCTGCTGGTGGAAGCGGCGGCCATGGCGCGCGGGCGCGCGCCGGGAATGAAGCGCGCCTTCGGCTTCGAGAAGCTCGACACGTTCAACGGCACGCTGTGGAAGGCGCTGCGCGAGGAGGCGGCGCAGCCTGTGAAACACGCGCCGAGGCTCGCGCTCTACGGCAGCGACTCCGATGCGAAGACACTGACCGCCGCGCGCCGCAATCTCGCCGCTGCGGGGGTGGAGCGCTGGGTGACGCTGGAGGCGAGCGACGTGCTCTCGCGCAAGGCGCCGGCGGAATCGGGCGTGATGATCGCCAACCCGCCGTATGGCGAGCGCATCGGCGAAGCCGAGGAGCTTTCGCGCTTCTATCCGAAGCTGGGCGACGCCTTGAAAAAGAACTTTACTGGCTGGAACTGCTTCTTCTTCACCGCCGACCGGAGGATGGAGAAGCTGATCCGCCTGCAGACCTCACGGCGCACGGTGCTCTACAACGGGGCGCTCGAGTGCCGGCTGTACGAGTTCAGGATAGTGGCGGGGAGCCACCGGGCGTAGCGTCGCTCAAATGAATTTCCATTTGAGAACCATGGCTGCCGCAGCGGGCAGGCCGGAGATGAGCAGGAATATGGGTAGCTCTTCGGTGGCGGAGTATCCGGCTTTCGCCATGCCGATCCACATGTGCACTGCTAGACAAGACCACGCAACTTGGCGGCAAGCCAAGGCGAGATCAGTGTGGCGACGAGGACCAAGGGCCAAATGTTGCCTCCCTTGAATGCGTAGGCCTCTAACAGCTCAGCCCACGGTTTATGCTGCACTAGGCGACCGAAGCCAAACTCAAAGGTCAGTGTAAGCAGAAGCCAAAACAGGCCTACGAGCAACCACTGCGCAGAAGACAGCTGGCCGTACCAAAGCGCTGCAAAGAAAGCCACTGCGAAAATGCAGCCTGAAAGTATGGTACCGCTGGCGATAAACGCGCCGAAAGGTCCCACGGCAGGAAGCAGCGCCTTTTCACGCATAGTGCCATTGAGGATTGCCAGGACGAGGATGGCTAACCATAGAACCAATGCCTTCAGCCAGACCGAAACTGCCATGATCAATTACTTGGCACCCAACGTTCCCGGTAACCGGATGGTGGCAGTCGTTGGGCGGCGCGTCTCAATGCGTGTGCTGGTCGACATGGAAAGTCGACACGAGGATCTGCCACACATTGACAATGCGCACGACGTTGTATGATTGGCGCCACTCGCGGATCACGCTTCCGTCGCCGCGCTGCATTTCCCAGTCCAGGGATGCAAGCGCGCTCCGCCCACCGATCGGCACGACCTCGAGATTCTTGAAGCGCCCGCCCCGGTAGCCGTCCCTGTAATAGGTATCGGCAACGCCCTGGAAAAATCGTGCGAGCTCGTCCCGGGATTGAAGGCAATGGATGGACCCGTCGCCGCGCATCGTGATTGTTGGCATGTGGTAGAGCGCGGCAATGCGCTTGCCTTCAATTGAGGCAAAGGCCTTGTTGTACTCCTCCAGGAAAACGCGGATCTCGTTGGTGAGTGCAGGCTCAGTCATGCTTCCTCCCATCAATGTGCGATCTAGGCACACTTCTCGCCGCCCCAAATACGCTACGCCGCGTCGCGCCGCGAAGCAACGCCGACACCGCCCCTGTGGAATCTGTATTCGAGACGCTCCGGCGATGCCGCCCGTCGCCCGAAACACGCAGCTAGCTCTTCGGCTTTTCAGCCTTCCGCGCGCCCTGCGTGCCCTCCGGCTTCTTGTAATCGCCGATCACGCTCTTCAGCGGGCAGACGGAAAACGCCGGGCACTTCTTGCAGCCCACGGCGAGGGCAACGGGGCAGAGGGTCATGTCATTCCTCCATCAGGGTCAGCGGGCGCGGGGACCGCGCACCGTGGGGTTGAGCCGCTCGATATCGGCACGCACCTGTTGCTGGCTTCTCTCGTAGACGATCTCCCGGCCCATGGCGTTGCCGGCGTAGGCGAAGCCGTTGCGCGTCGGCGTGAGCGAGCAGCGCACGCTGTGCACGCCCTCGCCGAGAACCACCGTGATCACCTCGGCGCGCTTGCTGAACACGACCACTTCCAGGGTCTGCCCGGTGGAAGTTACGCGGACCTTGATCTTCTCGTCGTGCATGCCGGCAGACACTCTACAGCGTCGCGCGGAAGCGCAGGTAGTCGAGCGCGCATTTCTCGGACGCTTCGAGCATCGGCAGGTGCCCCACGCCCGGCAGCATCACCACTTCGGACCTGATGAGCAGCATCTGCAGGATGCCGGCGCTGCCCGGGTGCAGCACCCGGTCCTGCTGGCCCCAGACGATGAGCGACGGGATGGCCAGGCCGCGGATGCGTTCTTCCACGGAATCGGCGGCCAGCTGCTTGAAAATGCGCTGCTCGAGATCGCGGTTACGGATGCGCTCCTGCGCCAGCACGTCGAGAAACGGCCGCGGGATCATGAGCGGCTTGTCGGTGACCAGGGAGACGAGCCGCGCAAACTCTTCCTCTGTCCTCACGATCATGGGGTTTTCACCCGTCTCGGTGATTGTTCTTCGCAGCTCGCTCGGCGGCGCGCTCCACACGCCCGCGGCGTTCAGCAGCCACAGGCTCTCCACCTCCTTGGGATACAGGGCGGCGTAGGTGAGGGCGATGTGCCCGCCCATGGAATTGCCGCCGAGGTGCAGCTTCGAGACGCCGAGCTCGCGCGCCAACGCCCGCAGGCGCTCGGCCTGCGCGCGGGGCGCGTAGTCGGCCTGCGGCGGCCTGGACGATTCGCCGAAGCCGATATGGTCGGGAACGATGACGCGGTAGCGTGGCGTGAGGTACTTGGCGACGCGCGCGAAGTTGTCCTTGCTGGCGCCGAAGCCGTGCAGCAGGAGCAGCGGCGCGCCGCGGCCGCCTTCGAGGTAGACGTAGCGCAGGCCGCTGGCGAGCGTGACCTCCCTGCGCTCCAGCCCGGCGAGGCGCCGCTCGTAGGCGAGCGCGGCGCGCACCGCGCGCTCGGGCGCGGTGGTGTAGAAGTACACGCCCACCCCCACGACGAGCGCTCCCAGCACGCCGAGGGCGGCCAGTGCCCACTTCAGGGCGCGCATCGCGCTTACTTGCGCCCGCCGACGAGAAGCAGCAGCGCACCGAGGGCGATCGCGCCCACTCCCGCCCACACCGGGATGTTGACGGATTCCTTCGCTTTCACTGAGAGCTGGACCGGGCCGAGCTTCACGTCGTGGCGCTCTTTGGTATAGGTGAAGCTGCCGTATACGAGGCCCAGGGTACCGGCGACGATCAGGGCGATGCCGAGGATCTTCTTCATGGCGCCATTATTCCATTCCGGGAGTCGCCGCGCGCGCGCGAAAACGCGGCCAACGCCGCAGCCAGGTGCGCTCGATGGCGTAGAGCGCGCCCGCGCCCGCCATGCCGAACCCGAGCGCGGCGAGCAGCAGCCCCTGGCTCTGGCGCGCGTAGGCGAGCGCGGCAAGCGCCACGCTGCCGGCGACGCTCGCCAGCACGAGCGCCGTTTCGGCGCGATGCACGTTCACTTCCACCCGGCCCAGGCAGCGGGGGCAGTCGACGTTCATGCGCGCGATGAGGGAGCGCACCGCCTTGCTCTGCGCAAGGTCCGCTCCGCACAGCGGGCAGCGATAGTCCATTAGCGGTTCAGTCGCCGGGCGCCTTCAGGTCCCGCGCCGAGAAGTCGCGCTTGCATCGCGCGCAATGGTAGCGCCTGCGCTCGAGCAGCGCCGCGGCCTGCGCGCGCTGGCGCGGGCGCAGGTAGACCCAGGCAATGACGGCGACGAGGGCGAGCGCCGCGTACAGCTCGTTCGTCTCGGGCGTCGCCCACAGGAAGGCGAGGAGAAAGGCGAGCGCCGCCCAGAGCAGCGACTCGACCGCGACGTAGCGTGCCGCGCTGAACGAGGCGTCGGGCGGATCCTCGTAGCGCAGCAGGAAGCCGCAGTCCGGGCAGGTCTTCGCCTCCCGCACCGCGGCGTACGGGCGCTAGACGATGTCGAGGTGCTCGATGCCCTTGGACAGGTCCCGGTCCTTGGCTTCCTTGCCGTGCAGCTTGATCTGCAGGCGCACCTCGTTGGTCGAGTCGGCGAAGCGCAGCGCATCCTCGTAGCCGATGCGGCCCTGCTCGTAGAGATCGAACAGCGCCTGGTCGAAGGTCTGCATGCCGAGCTCCTTCGATTTCTTCATGATTTCCTTGATCTCGTGCACCTCGCCCTTGAAGATCAGGTCGCTGATGAGGGGCGAATTGAGCAGCACCTCCACCGCGGCGGCGCGCCCGCGCCCCTCCTTCACCGGGATCAGGCGCTGCGAGATCACGGCCTTCAGGTTGAGCGACAGGTCCATCAGCAGTTGCTGGCGCCGCTCCTCGGGGAAGAAGTTGATGATGCGGTCCATCGCCTGGTTGGAGTTGTTCGCGTGCAGCGTGCCCAGGCACAAGTGGCCGGTCTCCGAGAACGCGATGGCGTGCTCCATCACCTCGCGCTCGCGGATCTCGCCGATCAGGATCACGTCGGGCGCCTGGCGCAGCGTGTTCTTCAGCGCCGCCTCCCACGAATCGGTGTCCACTCCCACCTCGCGCTGCGTGACGATGCAGTTCTTGTGCGGGTGCACGTACTCCACCGGGTCCTCGATGGTGATGATGTGGCCGTGCGAGTTCTCGTTGCGGTAGCCGATCATGGCCGCGAGCGAGGTCGATTTTCCGGAGCCGGTACCGCCGACGAAGATGACGAGACCCCGCTTGGTCATCGCCACGTCCCTCAGCACCGGCGGCAGCTTCAGGTCCTCGAAGTTCGGGATCGTGGTGGTGATGACGCGCAGCACCATGCCGACGTAGCCCTGCTGCACGAAGGTGTTGACGCGAAAGCGCCCGATGCCCGCGGGGTTGATGGCGAAGTTGCACTCCTTCTTCGACTCGAATTCGGCGGCCTGCTTGTCGTTCATGATCGAGCGCGCGAGCATCGACGTGTGCTGGGGCGACAGGCCCTGCTGCGACACCGGGGTCATCTTGCCGTCGATCTTCATCGCCGGCGGGAAGCCGGTGGTGATGAACAGGTCCGAGCCCTTCTTCGCGACCAGGGCGCGCAGCAGGTCGTACATGAACTTGGTGGCTTGTTCGCGTTCCATCGCGTCCTCCTAGGCTGTGCTTCCGGGCTCAGCCGGCGAAGTTGTCCTTGTTCGACGCCTTGGCGCGCGCCTCGCCCATCGAGACCACGTTGCGCCGCACCAGGTCCTGCAGGGTCTGGTCGAGCGTCTGCATGCCGATCTGGGCGCCGGTCTGGATGGCGGAATACATCTGCGCGATCTTGTTCTCGCGGATCAGGTTGCGGATGGCGGGCGTGCCGATCATGATCTCGTGCGCCGCCACGCGGCCGGCGCCGTCCTTGGTCTTCAGGAGCGTCTGCGAGATCACCGCGCGCAGGGACTCCGAGAGCATGGCGCGCACCATCTCCTTCTCCGCCGCCGGAAAGACGTCGACGATGCGGTCCACGGTCTTCGCCGCGCTGCTCGTGTGCAGCGTGCCGAAGACGAGGTGGCCCGTTTCCGCCCCGGTGAGCGCGAGGCGGATGGTCTCCAGGTCGCGCATCTCGCCCACCAGGATCGAATCCGGGTCCTCGCGCAGCGCGCTGCGGAGCGCGTTGGAGAACGACAGCGTGTGCGGCCCGACCTCGCGCTGGTTGATCAGGCATTTCTTCGACTCGTGCACGAACTCGATCGGATCCTCGATGGTGAGGATGTGGCCTTCCTCGTTCTCGTTGATGTGGTTGACCATCGCCGCGAGCGTGGTCGACTTGCCCGAGCCCGTCGGGCCCGTCACCAGCACGATGCCGCGCGGGTACTCCGAGATCTCGGTGAAGATCTTCGGGCACTTCAGGTCCTCCAGCGACATCACCTTGGTCGGGATGGTCCTGAGCACCGCGGCCGCGCCGCGCTGCTGCACGAACGCGTTGACGCGAAAACGCGCCAGGTTCGGCACCGCGAAGGAGAAGTCGCACTCCAGGTTCTCCTCGTAGAATTTCCTCTGCCCGTCGTTCATGATGTCGTAGATCATGCCGTGCACGTCCTTGTGCTCCAGCGCGGGAACGTTGATGCGCTTGACGTCGCCGTGCACGCGCACCATCGGCGGCAGGCCCGAGGACAGGTGCAGGTCGGAGGCCTTGTTCTTGACGACAAACGCAAGCAATTCAGTGAGATCCATTACAATCCCCCGCGAGACGAGTGGGCAAAGTATGGGGTCAATCGCCGAGAACTTGCAAGCTGTGAAGTCACGCATCGCGGCTGCCGAGCGCGCCGCGGGACGTGCGCCGGGCGCCGTGGCGCTGCTCGCGGTGTCCAAGACCCACCCGCCGGCGCTCATCCGGCAGGCTTTCGCCGCCGGCCAGCGCGCTTTCGGCGAGAACTACGTCCAGGAAGCGCTCGACAAGATGGCGGCGCTCGCCGGCCTGCCGCTCGAATGGCACCTGATCGGGCCGCTCCAGAGCAACAAGACGCGCGCGGTGGCGGAGCGCTTCGACTGGGTGCA
>CAZAEG010000195.1:0-15753 GCA_964484035.1 uncultured Enterobacteriaceae bacterium
CACCAGCACCAGCCGCAGCGTCAGCAGGAACTGCCGGTCGCTCATGTGCGGCAGGAACGGGCGCAGCACGTTCTCGGTAAAGAGCGACGTCGGCGCGAGCAGCGCGCCCGAGGCCGAGGACATGATCGCCGACAGCAGCGCGCCGAAGAACATGACCTGCGCGAAGAGCGGCGTGTGCCCGAGGATCAGCCTGGGAAGGATGAGCTGGTTCTCGTTCGCATCGCCGGCGACGAGCGGCCCGACCATCTGCGGATCGATGAGCAGCGCCGAGTAGGCGAGGAAGACCGGCACGAACGCCATGGCGAAGTAGACCAGCCCGCCGATCAGCGTGCCGCGCACCGCGGTGTCGGCGTCCTTGGCCGCCGTGACGCGCTGGAACACGTCCTGCTGCGGGATCGAGCCGAGCGCGGCGGTGAGGAAGGCGGCGACGAAGGCGAGCACCTCGCGCAGCTCGGGCTGCGGCCAGAAGTGGAACTTCTCGGCCTGCGCGGCGTGCAGCACCACGGCGTCGAACCCGCCCGCCATGCCGCCCAGCAGGAACGCGAGGTAGAGCAGGCCGACGATGATGATCGCGGTCTGGAACAGGTCGGTGTAGGCGATCGAGAACATGCCGCCGAACAGCGTATAGACGAGCACCGCGCCCGCGCCGAGCGCGATGCCCCAGCCGAGCGGGATGGCGCCGCCCGAGAGCGCGTGGAACACGAAGCCGAGCGCGGTGAACTGTGCCGAGGTCCAGCCGAGATACGACAGCGTGATGCACACGCTGGTGGCGACCTCGACCGGCTTGTTGTAGCGCTTGCGGTAGAAGTCGCCGATGGTGAGCAGGTTCAGGCGGTAGAAGGCGCGCGCGAAAAACAGCGCGATCAGCACCAGGCAGAAGGAGAAGCCGAACGGGTCGGCGACGATGCCGCCCATGCCGTCCCGCAGGAACGTCGCCGAGACGCCGAGCACCGTCTCGGCGCCGAACCAGGTGGCGAACACGAGCGCGAAGCTCATGTAGAGCGGCAAGCTCCGGCCGGCAACGACGTAGTCGCGCGAGTTGTGCACGCGCCGCGCCGCCCACAAGCCGATGGCGATCGAGGCGACGAGGTACAGGGCGACGAAGGCGATCAGCATGCCGCCGCCATGATAAGGACAATCAGCGCCGCGGCAAGGAGCAGCGCGATCGCCGCGAGCAGGCGGTTGCGCCGCGCGTTCTGCTCGGCGAGCCGCGCCAGCGTGCGCTCCAGCGCGCCGAGCCGATCCGCGGCGAGCAGGCGATGCGCGAGGCGCGGCAGCTGCGGCAGCGTCGCCGCCCAGGTGGGCGCCTCCTGGGCGAGCGCGCGGGCGAAGCCGCGCCAGCCGACCTGCTCGCTCATCCAGCGCTCGAGATAGGGCTTCGCCGTCTGCCACAGGTCGAGCTCGGGGTCGAGCGTGCGCCCCAGGCCCTCGATGTTGAGCAGCGTCTTTTGCAGCAGCACGAGCTGCGGCTGGATCTCGACGTTGAAGCGTCGCGAGGTCTGGAACAGGCGCAGCAGCAGCTTGCCGAAGTAGATTTCCCTCAGCGGCCGCGCGAAGATCGGCTCGCACACGGCGCGGATCGCACCCTCGAAATCGTCGATGCGCGTGCCCGCGGGCACCCAGCCGGCGTCCAGATGCGCCTGCGCCACGCGCCGGTAGTCGCGGTTGAAGAAGGCGAGAAAGTTCTGCGCCAGGTAGCTCTTGTCGGTCGCGGTGAGCGTGCCCATGATGCCGAAATCGAGGGCGACGTACTTGCCCTCGTCGGAGACGAAGATGTTGCCGGGGTGCATGTCCGCGTGGAAGAAGCCGTCGCGGAACACCTGGGTGAAGAAGATCTCGACGCCGGCGCGCGCCAGGCGCGGGATGTCGACGCCCTTCTCGCGCAGGCGCTCGACCTGCGACACCGGCGTGCCGTGCATGCGCTCCATCACCATCACGCGCTGGCTGCACCAGTCCCAGTGCACGCGCGGCACGGCGAGCAGCGCCGAAGCCTCGAAGTTGCGCCGCAGCTGGCTCGCGCTCGCCGCCTCGCGCAGGAGATCGAGCTCCTCGTCGAGGTGGCGCGCGAACTCGGCCACCACCTGGCGCGGTTTCAGGCGCCGGCCGTCGACCCACAGCAGCTCCATGAGCCGTGCCGCCGTCTCGAGCAGTGCCACGTCGCGCGCGATGGCCCGCTCCACGCCCGGCCGCAGCACCTTCACCGCCACCTCGCTGCCGTCGTGGAGGCGGGCGAGGTGCACCTGCGCAATCGAGGCGCTGGCCACGGCTTCGCGCTCGAAGGCCGAGAACACCGCGTCGATCGGCTGGCCGATGCCGCGTTCAATCTCGGCGCGCGCGAGCTCCGGGGCGAACGGCGGCACGCGGTCCTGCAGCTTCGCCAGCTCGTCGGCGATGTCGAGCGGCAAGAGGTCGCGGCGCGTGGAGAGCACCTGGCCGAACTTGACGAAGATCGGCCCGAGCGTCTCCAGCGCGCGGCGCAGCCGCACCGCGCGCCCGGCGTCCGCGGCGCGTGCCCGGCGCGGCCAGAAGCGGTACAGGCGGAAGCGCAGCGCCACCCAGACGATGCGCGCGAGACGCCTCATGCGAGGCGCCCGATGCGCTTTTCCAGGCGCTCCAGCGCGTCGCGCAGCTGCGCCACCCCGGCGGCGAAGGCGGCGTAGCCGGCGCGCGGCGCGAGCAGCCGCCCCTCCTCCTGCGCGTACTCCATGAACGACTCGGCCAGCCGGCGCGCGGCGTCGAGCTGCCAGGCGGCAAGATCGCGCGCCAGCCCCGCCACGCGGTGCGCGGCCGCATCGCCCACCAGCCGCGACAGGTCCTCCTCGGCGTCCCAGCGCAGATGCCGCGCGAGATGCAGCACCTCGTGCGCGAGCTGCGCGTTGCCGTCGATGCCGACGGTGCGCATGAAATGCTCCTCGCCCCTGAACAGCGCCGGGAGCGAGCCGGGTTGCAGCGTGAGGGTGAGGCTCGCGGCGGCGCCGGGCGCGAGCCTGCCGCCCTCGACGATGGCGAAGCGCAGCGCCGGCAGCGGCGGGGCGCGGAACTCGACCGTCTCGCCGGCATAAGGCGCGAGGCGCTCGCGCGCCCAGGCCTCGGCCTCGAGCAGCCGGTTCAGTGCCAGCACCAGCGGGGATTCCAGCGTCGCCATGGAAACAAAAAGGGCCACCCTAGGGTGGCCCTTCAGCAGTATAGAGCGATCAGTGCATCTGCTGGATGCCGGCGAGCAGCCAGCCGCTCGAGCCGTCGGCGGGCTTCATCAGATTCCACACCTCCTCGAAGCTGGCGGGCGCCGCCCCCGGGGTCTCGCGCACCAGGCCGGAGAAACGCACGCTCGCCCAGTGGCGGCCGCCCTCGGTGGCGACCTCGAGCAGGTCGGCGTTCAGGGTCACCACGTCGGTCTGCGGGCCGGCGCCGGCGTCGGCGCGCAGCGTCTCGAACATGCCGGTGGTGGTCATGTCGCGCAGTTCCTCCAGCCGGCCGCTGTCGTTGGCCAACTGCAGGCGGATGAAGTTCTCCCTGGCGGCGCGCAGAAAGCCCGCGGCGTCGAAGCCCGCCGGCACGTGCGCGCGCGCCGGCGCGCCCGGCAGGCGCGCATCGAACCCCGCGGCCTGCGAGGGCGGCGGCGCGGCGACCGTCTCGCTGCCCAGGCCCGCGTACTGAAACGCCGGCGGCGCAGCGCGCGGCGCGTGCAGCATGCGCACCAGCGCGAGCGCGGCGAACGCCAGCATGCCGAGCAGAAGCGCGCTCAGGATCGTGCCGAGAATCGGATTGCCGGCGAAGAAAGCGCCGAGCAGCCCGCCGAGCGCAAGGCCGCCGAGCAGCGGCGCCCACTTGCTGCCCGTGGCCGCGGCGCCCGCTGCAGCCGGCGCGGCCTGGGCCGGCTTGGCGGGCACCGCTACCGGCGGCGCGGTGACGTTGCGCTGCACGCCCAGCGTGCGGCCGCCGCCCAGGCGGCGCGCCTCCGCATCCGGCATCGCGATCGCCAGTCCCAGCAGCACCGCCACGACTCCCAGCCAGCCTTTGCTCATGAAGCGCCTGCTCCTCTTTTCCGATTGTGCAAGTTCGTCGACGGATGCTACCCCAGCCTGACACCGCGATGCACGGCGGCGACGCCCGCGCTGAGGTTGAAATATTCGACCGCGAAGAACCCGGCGCGTTCCATCATGGCCGCGAGCGCGGCCTGGTCCGGATGCACGCGGATCGATTCGGCGAGATAGCGATAGGCGCCGCCGTCGCCGGCGACGCGCTCGCCGAGCCACGGCAGCACGCCGAAGGAGTACAGGGCGTACGGCTTCTTCAGCGGCTTCCAAACGCGGGAGAATTCCAGCACCACCAGGCGCCCGCCCGGCCGCAGCACGCGCGCCATCTCGGCAAGCGCGGCGTCCTTGTGCGTCATGTTGCGCAGGCCGAAGGCGACGCTCACGCAGTCGAACACCGCGCCGGGAAACGGCAGGCGCTCGGCGTCGCACTGCACGGCGGGCAGCCGCAGGCCGGCGTCGAGCAGCCGGTCGCGGCCGCGCTCGAGCATGCTGCGGTTGATGTCGGTCGCCCAGACTTCGCCGGTGGCACCGGCGCGACGCGCGAAGGCGTGCGCCAGATCGCCGCTGCCCGAGGCGAGGTCGAGCACGCGCTCGCCCGGGCGCACCCGCGCCACGTTCACTGCGAAGGCCTTCCACAGCCGGTGCAGGCCGAGCGACATGAGGTCGTTCATCAGGTCGTAACGCGGCGCGACACGGTCGAATACCTGGCCCACACGCGCGCGCTTCTCGTCCTCGCGAACGCGCTCGTAGCCGAAATCGGTATCTTCCATAAGTGAGCGCACGCTTACGTCAACGAGAAGATCCAGCCTCTTCCATCTGCTTAATATACGCCGCCCAGCGCGCGTCCTGCTCGACGCCCAGCTGGTAGAGGTAATCCCAGGAATAGATGCCCGTGGCGTGCCCGTCGGAGAAGGTGGGTTGGATCGCATACGAGCCTACTGGCTCCACGTGGCGGATCTCGACTTCGCGCTTGCCGACCTGCAGCACCTCCTGGCCGGGGCCATGGCCGCGCACCTCGGCCGAGGGCGAGAATACCCGCAGGTACTCGTAGGCCAGGCGGAAGCTGCGCCCGTCGTCGAAGGCGACTTCCAGCACCCGCGATTTCTGGTGCAGCCGGATCTCGGTGGGGGTGGGCATGGCCGGCCGATGATACCCCGGCCCATTTGCAACAATACCGTCACGAAATGTTCTTAATATCGTCACCATGCCCGCCAACATCCTTCTGGTCGAGGACGAGCCGGCGATCCAGGAGCTGATCGCGGTGAATCTCGAGCATGCCGGCCACCATGTCATCCGCGCCAAGGATGCCGAGGGCGCGCTTGGTATCGTGCGTAACGCCCTGCCCGACCTGCTGCTCATCGACTGGATGCTGCCCGGCATGTCGGGCGTGGCGCTCGCGCGCCAGATGCGCCAGGAAGAGCGCACCAGGGCCATCCCGATCATCCTGCTCACCGCGAGAAGCGCCGAGACCGACAAGGTGGCGGGGCTGGAGGCGGGCGCCGACGACTACGTGACCAAGCCGTTCTCGCCGCGCGAGCTGCTCGCGCGCATCAAGGCGGTGCTGCGCCGGCGCGCACCGCAGATGACCGACGACCCCGTGGAGCTGGGGGGCTTGCGCCTGGAGCCCGAGACGCACCGCGTGTTCGGCGCCCAGCGCGCGCTCGAGCTCGGGCCCACCGAGTTCCGGCTGCTGCACTTCCTCATGACCCACGCCGAGCGCGTGCATTCGCGTGCGCAGCTGCTCGACCATGTCTGGGGCGACCACGTGTTCGTCGAGGAGCGCACGGTGGACGTGCATATCCGGCGCCTGCGCAAGTCCCTGGAGCCTTCGGGCCACGACCGCCTGATCGAGACGGTGCGCGGCTCGGGATACCGGCTGACCGCCAGCCCCGCTTGAACCCGGCCTGGGCCAGCACGCTCGCGGTGGCGGTCGCGGCGGCGGCGGCGGGCCTGCTGTGGGGATGGCGCGGGGTGGCGGCAGTGCTGGCACTGGCGCTGCTGTTCCACACCGTGCAGATCGCGGCGTTCCTGCGCTGGCTGCGGCGGCCGGCGCGCGACGCGCTGCCGCCGGGGCGCGGGCTGTGGGAGGAGGCCTTCGCCACCCTGCACCGCCACCTGAAGGACCGCGACGAGGAGCGCGAGCGGCTGCGCGCGGCGCTGGCGCGCTTTCGCGACGCGGGCCGCGCGCTGCCCGACGGCGTTGTGATCCTCGATCGCGAGTACCGCATCGAGTGGGCCAACCCGACCGCGGCGCGCCACTTCAGCATCGACGCGCGCCGCGACTTCGGCCAGCCGCTGGCGAACTTCGTGCGCCAGCCGGACTTCGTCGCCTGGCTCGAGGCCGGGAACTTCCGCGAGCCGCTCGTGCTGCGCGGCGTGCGCGGTGAAACGGTGCTGCTGGTGCGCCTGATCGAGTTCGGCGACGAGCAGAAGCTGCTCAACTCGCGCGACGTCACGGCGCAGGAAAAGCTCGAGACCATGCGGCGCGACTTCGTCGCCAACGTCTCGCACGAGCTGAAGACGCCGATCACGGTGCTCTCGGGTTTCGTCGAGACGCTGGGCGACGCGGGAATCGAGACGAGCGCGGCGCAGCGCCGGCGCTACCTCGCCCTGATGGCCGAGCAGGCGCGGCGCATGCAGCAGCTGATCGAGGACCTGCTCACGCTCTCGGCGCTCGAATCGAGCCCGGCGCCCGCCGACGAGCAGCCGATCGACATGCGCGCGTTCGTCGAGATTCTGGCCGAGGAGGCGCGCGCGCTCTCGGCCGGCCGCCACCAGGTCGTAAGCCGCGTGGAGCACGACGCCCTGCTCACCGGCAGCGCGCGCGAGCTGCACAGCGCCTTTTCCAACCTGGTGTCGAACGCGGTGCGCTACACGCCCGAGGGCGGCACGGTGACGCTGTGCTGGCGGCTGGCCGACGCGCGCGGCGTATTTGCCGTCAAGGACACCGGCATCGGCGTCGAGACACGCCACATCCCGCGCCTCACCGAGCGCTTCTACCGCGTCGACCAGGGCCGCTCGCGCGACTCGGGCGGAACGGGCCTCGGCCTCGCCATCGTCAAGCACGTGCTTACGCGCCACCAGGCGGGCCTCGAAGTGGAGAGCGAGTTCGGCAAGGGCTCGACGTTCCGCGCCGAGTTCCCGGCCGCGCGCGTGGCGCCGGGCGGCCCCGCCAGGGCGGCCGCCTAGCCGGGCAGGACCTCGTAGGCCACGCGCTCGAAGTCGTTGCCGCGCTCGACGACCTGCAGCAGGCGCACGCGCATCGGCTTCTGGATCGCCGCCTCGACGACGCGCTTGGGCCTGAACCAGCCGGGCGCCAGCACGAGCGTGGGCGGCGCCTCGAGCGCCGGCACCGCGGCGAGCGCGATGGCCTGCACGTATTTCTCGTCGGCGGCGTTGATGCCGGTGCCGCGCACCGCCGCGGCGAGCGGCAGCCCGGGCAGCAGCTTCACGCCGCAGACCAGGTCGCCGGGATCGGTGGCCAGCAGCCAGCGCACCTGGCCGATCTGGAAGCTCTTCGCGTCGGCGAGCCGCACGCCGACCAGCTGTCCCTGCGCCATGCGCTGCCCGGGATTGCCGGCGCGGCGCAGCATCTTCAGGCCCTGCGCGCTTTCGTCCTCGAGCCGCCAGTTCTCGAGCAGGAACCCCTGCGCGACGCTGTAGTCCTCGTCGTCGCGCGTGCTGACGCGACCGAAGGTGGCGATCTCGTCGCGCTGGCGCGCGGTGAGCTCCTTGAAGGTGCTGGCGGGGCGGAACACGCGCCCGGAGACATAGTAGTGGATGGCGTCGAGGCCAGTGCAGGCCTGCACCCGGTCGCTCACGCGCCTGCGCTCGGCGCCGCGCGGCGCGCGCGCCTGGCACCACTGCCGGTACAGGAACACCAGCAGCTGCTCGCACGAGGGCTGCACGCAGTCCTCGCCGAGCGCGAGCCGCGCCGGCGACTCGCCCTTTCTGAGCAACGCGACGCGGTTTCTCAGGCTCTTCGCCAGGCGCCGCGCGTCCAGGTAGCGCAGCTCGGCGCCCTCGGCGGCGCCGCGCTCGGCGCAGCGCTCGCCGGCGAGGGCCACGCTGAGCGGCGGCAGCTCGCCCTCCGCGACCGGCGCCGGCGAGATCTCCACCTTTTCGGCCCAGCGCTCGAGCAGGTAGGCGACGAACGTCAGCTGACGCGGCGTCAGCTCGTGCGGGCTGCACATGCCCAGCAGCGTGGCGCGCATGTAGGCGATGCGCGGCGAGGTGTCGTGCACGTCGCGGTTGAGGTAATCCTTCACCGCCTGCTCGGCCACGCCCAGGCGCTCCGCGCGCGCGTACGCCCGGTGCAGATTGCGCCAGTCGCGCGCCGGGACCTGGCGGTAGGCGCGGTAGTGATGGAACATGCGCAGGCCCGAGTAGGCGAGCGCGCGCTGCGCGAGCAGCGCGCGCTTGGCGCGCAGCGCGGCGGCATCCGCGTCGAGGCAGCGCAGGTAGCCGAGGCGCATTTGCTCCCACAGCTCGACCGTGTCCTCGAACAGCGCCGCCTCGGCGGGCTGCATCGGCAGCGCGCGGTTGGTGAAGCGCTTGGCCTGCTCGATCTGCACGAAGTTGACCGCCTCGCGCAGCGCCTCCAGCGCCGCGCAGCGCGCGCCGGGGTCGGCCGCCGTGCGGTTGAGCTCCTCGACCTGGATGAGCAGCTGGCGCTGCGCCGCCGACACGTTGGCGAGGGGCACGTGCTCGAGCCACGCCTTGGCGCTCGCGCCGTCGGTGAACTCGGGCCGTGCCGCGGGATCGAGGTCGGGAAGCTGCAGGCCGCTCGGCGCGCTCATCGCGGCGTACTTTACAGGAGCACGCGCTCGATGCCGCCCGTGTTGGCCTTGCCAACGAACTCCGGCAGCCAGTTCTCGCCGAGCAGCCGCCGCATCAGGCGTCCCCCGTCGCGCCGAACACGTCCTGGTAGCTCGCGTAGTAGCTCGCGAACAGCGTCGGCAGGATGACGAGCGCCAGCGGAAACACGAGCGAGCGCGCATTGAACGCCAGCGCCTCGCCCGGCAGGAGCGCGACGAGCAGCACCACCGCGCCCATCGCCAGGAACAGCACCAGAGCGAGCGCAAGCGCATAGACGATGAACGCCCGCCGGTTCAGCCAGAACGCCACCAGGCTGTAGAACAGCGCCTTGGCCGGATGCACCGCATGCCAGGCGACCAGCACCGGCGCGAACCACAGCATCATCAGAGTGGGCAGATAGAGCACGGCCGAAGCGAGCATGCCGAGGAGCAGCGCATCGCCCGCACCGCCGTCCTCGGGCGCGCGCGGCGGGGCGAACAGCACCCGCAGCAGCGCGCCGTCGTCGAGGAGCGCCGAGCCGGCGATCGCCGCGGCAAAGCCGGCCGAGTACACGCACCCCAGCATGAGCTGCGCCGGCAGGCGCTCGCGAAAACCGGCGAAGAGCATCGGCAGCTCCACCGGCTGGCGGCGCGCGGCGGCGCGGCTCGCCGCCATGAACCCCACCGAGAACGCGGGCACGAGCAGCGACACGGCCGCCGCGCCGACCAGCGGGAACACGCTGAGCAGCATCGTCGCCATCAGATAGGCGAAGACCAGCACCAGCCAGCCGAGCGGCGCCGCGCGAAACATGCGCCAGCCCGCGGCCAGCCAGCGCGCGCCCTGCACCGGCGTGACCACGCGCGCGTTCATGGCGCGCCGAGCCAGGGCGGCGCTTCGGCGGCGCGCCGCTCGAGGATGTCGCGAAAGTGCGCCGGGTCGTGCGCGTGCACCAGCTCGCCCGGGCGCGGCAGGTGCAGGTCGTGCAGGCGCGACAGCCAGAACCGGAGCGCCGCCGCGCGCAGCATCGCCGGCCAGGCGTCGCGCTCCTCGGCGCCAAAGGGGCGCAGCGCGGCATAGGCGCCGAGCAGCGCCTGCACGCGCGCGGCGTCGAGGCGCCGGTCGCGCTGCGGGTCGGCGAGGCACCAGTCGTTCGCGCACACCGCCACATCGTAGAGCAGGCAATCCACGCCAGCGAAGTAGAAGTCGAACACGCCCGAGAGCCGCGCGCCCTCGAACAGAACGTTGTCGCGGAACAGGTCGGCATGCACCGGCCCGCGCGGCAGGTCGGGAAAGCGCTGGCGCGCCTGGAAGGCGAGCTCCGCCTCCAGCAGCCGCCGCTCGCCGGCGTCGACGAACGGCTCGAGATCGCGCGCCGCCATGCGCCACCAGCGCGGCCCGCGCGGGTTCTCCACGTAGGCGCCATAGGAGCGGGCGGCAAGATGCATGCGCGCGAGCAGCATGCCGAGCTCGCGGCATTCGGCAGCGCCCGGGCGCTCGAGCGAGCGCCCTGGCAGGCGCGTGACCAGCGCGGCGGGCTTGCCGTTCAGCTCGCCGAGGTAGGCGTCGTTCAGGTCGGCGACCGGCGCCGGGCAGGCAATGCCGTGGCGCGCGAGGTGCGCCATCAGGTTCAGGTAGAACGGCAGCTCGGCCGCGGGCAGGCGCTCGAACAGCGTCAGCACGTAGCGGCCCTGCGCCGTGGTGACGAAGTAATTGGTGTTCTCGATGCCCGATTCGATCGGCTCGAGCGTCCCGAGCGCGCCCACGGAGTAGTTGCGCAGCCAGGCCGCGAGCTCGGGCTGCGAGACGGGGGTATAGACCGACAAGTCAGTCGAGGGGCATGACCGGCTGCTGCGACGCTCGCAGGCCGGGGTCGAGCGCATCGCGGCGCATGCGCCCGATTTTACTAGAGGTTGAGCATCACCTCGCGCTCCTGCGGCGAGGGCTCGAAGCCGCGCTTCTCGTAGTAGGAGAAGATGGCGTCGACCACCGCGCGCGGCTCGTCGATCACCTGCAGCAGCTCCGCGTCGCCGGCGTCGATCATCGCCTCGCCCAGCAGCCGCTCGCGGATCCACTCGAGCAGCCCGCGCCAGTACGGCGCGTGCATGAGGATGATCGGCATCTTGCGCGTCTTGCCGGTCTGCACCAGCGTGAGCGCTTCGAACAGCTCGTCAAGCGTGCCGTAGCCGCCGGGCAGGATGATGAACGCGGTGGCGAACTTCACGAACATCACCTTGCGCGCGAAGAAGTGCTTGAAGCGCATGCTGATGTCCTGGAAGCGGTTGGCCTGCTGCTCGCGCGGCAGGTCGATGTTGAGGCCGATGGCGGGCGCGGGCCCGGCGAACGCGCCCTTGTTGGCCGCTTCCATCACGCCGGGACCGCCGCCCGAGATCACGGCGAAGCCCGCTTGCGAGAGCAGGCGCGAGACTTCCTCGGCGAGCACGTAGTACGGCGTGCCCGGCGCGGCGCGCGCGCTGCCGAACAGCGACACCGCCGGGCGGATGTGCGCGAGGCGCTCGGTCGCCTCGACGAACTCTGCCATAATGCCGAACACTCGCCACGCCTCGCGCGCGCTGATCTCCGGCGCGCGGCTCGCAGGCTTGGGCAGCTTGTCGTAGTTCATCGTGTCAGGGAAAGCTCCGCAAAAGACGCTCCTGCTCGTCGACGGCTCGTCCTACCTGTACCGGGCGTTTCACGCGTTGCCCGAGCTCAAGAGCCCGGGCGGCGAGCCGACCGGCGCCATCCGCGGCGTCCTGAGCATGCTAAGGCGGCTGGCCGAGGACTACAAGGCCGAGGCGCTCGCCTGCGTGTTCGACGCCCGGGGACCGACGTTTCGCGAAGCCGCGTATGCGCAGTACAAGGCGAACCGCCCGTCGATGCCCGAGCCGCTCGCGGCGCAGATCGAACCGCTGAAGGAGGCAGTCGCCGCGCTCGGCTGGCCGGTGCTCGCAGTCGAAGGCGTGGAAGCCGACGACGTCATCGCCACGCTCGCCGCCGAGGCGTCGCGCCGCGGCTGGCGCACCGTGATCTCGACCGGCGACAAGGACCTGGCGCAGCTCGTCGACGCGGACGTCACGCTGGTGAACACCCTGTCGAACGAGACGCTCGACGTCGACGGCGTGCAGCGCAAATTCGGCGTCGCGCCCGGGAGAATCGTGGACTACCTCGCCCTCACCGGCGATGCCGTGGACAACGTTCCCGGCGTCGACAAGGTCGGCGCGAAGACCGCGGCCCGGTGGATCCAGCAGTACGGCTCGCTCGACGAGGTCATGCGTCACGCCGGGGAGATCGGCGGCGCGGTGGGCGCGAACCTGCAGCGCGCGCTCGACTGGCTGCCCAAGGGACGCAGCCTGCTCACGGTGCAGCGCGATGTCGCGCTGCCGCTCAAGCTCGAGGACCTGAACGCGGCGCCCGACGTGGAGAAGCAGCGCGCGCTCTACGAGCGCTTCGGCTTTCGCACCTGGCTCGCGGCGCTCGGCGGCGAGACGCCGTCCGCGCCGGCGGCCGCGTCGCCGCCGCTCGGCCGCCGCGCCTACGTCACGCTCGCCGACGAAAGCGCGCTCGAGCGCTGGCTGCAGGCGATGGCGCAGGCCGAGCTCGTCGGCTTCGACACCGAGACCACGGGCCTCGAGCCGATGCTGGCGCAACTGGTCGGCATGTCCTTCGCCTGCGGCGAGCGCGCGGCCTACCTGCCGCTCGCGCACCAGTACCCCGGGGCGCCGGAGCAGATCGGCGTCGAGCGTGCGCTCGCGCTTCTCAAGCCGTGGCTGGAGAGCGCCGCTCACCGCAAGGTCGGGCAGAACCTGAAGTTCGACGCGCACGTGCTCGCCAACCACGGCGTCGCGCTCGGCGGCATCGAGCACGACACGCTGCTCGAGTCCTACGTGCTCGAGGTGCACGAGCGCCACGACCTCGATTCGCTCGCGCTGCGCCACCTCGGCTGGAAGACCATTTCCTACGACGAGGTCACGGGCAAGGGTGCCGCGCGCATTCCGTTCTCCGATGTCGGCATCGAGCGCGCCACCGAGTACGCGGCCGAGGATGCCGACTGCGCGCTCGCCGTGCACGCGGCGCTCTACCCGCGCATCGCCGCCGAGGAGAAATTGAAGCGCGTCTACGAGACCATCGAGATGCCGGTGATGCCGGTGCTGCTGCGCATGGAAAGAAACGGCGTGCTGCTCGACGGCGCGAAGCTCGAAGCGCAGGGCCACGAGTTGGGCAAGGAAATGTTCGCCAAGCAGCGGCAGGCCTACGAGATCGCGGGTCAGCCCTTCAACCTGAGCTCGCCGAAGCAGATCCAGGAAATCCTGTTCGACAAGCAGAAGCTCCCGGTGAAGAAGAAGACGCCCACGGGCCAGCCGTCCACGGACGAAGACGTGCTCGAGGAACTGGCGCGGGACTATCCCCTGCCCAGGGTGTTGCTGGAATTCCGCGCGCTGGCGAAGCTGAAGTCGACCTACACCGACAAGCTGCCGAAGATGATCCACCCGCGATCCGGGCGCGTGCACACCACCTATGCGCAGGCCGTGGCGGTCACCGGGCGGCTCGCCTCCAACGACCCGAACCTGCAGAACATTCCCATCCGCACGCCGCAGGGCCGGCGCATCCGCGAGGCGTTCATCGCGCCGCCGGGCTGGCGCATCGTCTCCGCCGACTACTCGCAGATCGAGCTGCGCATCATGGCGCACCTCTCGGGCGACGAGGGGCTGCGGCACGCGTTCGCGCACGGCCACGACGTGCACCGCGCCACGGCCGCCGAAGTGTTCGGGCGGGCGCTGGACGAGGTCAGCGACGACGAGCGGCGCACCGCCAAGGTGATCAATTTCGGCCTCATCTACGGCATGAGCGCCTTCGGCCTGGCGCAGAACCTCGGCATCGAGCGGACCACCGCGCAGGCCTACATCGACTCGTACTTCTCGCGCTATCCGGGCGTGAAGCGCTACATGGACGGCACGCGCGACAAGGCGAGGCGCGACGGCTACGTGGAGACGGTGTTCGGGCGGCGCCTGTGGCTGCCCGAGATCAGGTCGTCGAACCCGCAGCGGCGCGCGGGGGCCGAGCGCGCGGCGATCAACGCGCCCATGCAAGGCACGGCCGCGGACCTCATCAAGCTCGCCATGATCGCGGTGCAGCGCTGGCTCGACGAGCGGGCGCTCGGCGCGCGGCTCATCATGCAGGTGCACGACGAGCTGGTGCTCGAGGTGCCGGCAACGGAGCTCGCGCGCGTGCAGGACGGGCTGCGCAGCCGCATGCAGGACGTGGCCGAGCTCGAGGTGCCCCTCATCGTGGAGATGGGCGTCGGCGCCAACTGGGACCAGGCGCACTAGCGGCGGTTGTAGGCGCGTCCGGGGCTGTGCTACCGTCCTGACCCAGAGGGGATCCCATCCCCCGCAGGGATACCGAACCGAATAGAGGAGGAGGAAACATGAAATGCACTCGCACGTGCATCGCCGCCGCGCTTTGCGGCGCGCTGGCGGCGTTTTCCGGTACGGCGGCGGCGCAGAAGGTGGAGTGGAAGTTCTCCATGTGGGGCAAGCAGCGCGCCTTCACCAAGGGCATCGAGGTGCTGGCGGACAAGGTTGCCAAGGGCAGCGGCGGCAACTTCACCATCCGCCTCGGCTACGCGGAGACTTTCTCCAAGGACCGCGAGAACCTCGACAGCATCAAGCTGAAGGCGGTCGACGGCGCGCATTTCTGCAACTTCTACCACCCGGGCAAGAACCCGGCGTACATGGTGTTCTCGCTGCCGTTCCTGCCGCTGGGCGACTGGGACGTGTCGCTCAAGGCGAGGAACGAGCTGTTCAAGCACCCGGCGCTGGTGGCCGACCTGGACAACTGGGATGCGATGGCGTACGCCTCGACCCTGCTGCCGCAGTACGAGTTCATGGGCAAGGGCGCCCCGCCGACCAGCCTCGCCGCGTGGAAGGGCAAGCGCGTGCGCGCCGGCGGCGGCATCGGCGATGCCATGGAGGTGCTCGGCGCCATCAAGACCACCACCACCGCGACCGAGGTGTACACGGCGATGGAGCGCGGCACGATGGACGCCGCATCCTTTCCCTATACCTATAGCCACGTCTCGTATCGCATCCACGAGATCGCGGACTGGTATACGACCAACATGTCGCCTGGCACCGCCGAATGCCCGATCGTGTTCAGCAAGGACTCCTGGGCAAAACTGCCTGCGCAGTACAAGAAGCTGATTACCGACGCCAAGGCAGAGGTCGACCGCGAGCAGGTCAAGGCCTACGTGGAGATCGACAAGAAGAACCTGCCCATGTTTCAGCAGCGGCTCAAGCCCGTCACCTACACCAAGGCGCAGCTCGAGGAGTTCCAGCGCGTCGCCGGCAAGCCGGTGTGGGACAAGTGGGTCGAGGAGAACAAGAGCCGCTTCAACGGCCAGGAGCTCATCGACGCCATCCTGAAGATCGCCCGCGAGGGCGGCTGAAGTAAAGTTCTTGGAGGCGCAGACCCCTCCCGCCGGGGCGGCGGCCGACGCGCCGCTGCTCTCGGCGTTCGACCGGCGTCTCGGCGTCGTCGAGACCGGCTTCAACCTTTTCGCTTCGTTCGCGATTTTCGCGCTGATGCTGCTCGGCGTGTGGCAGGTGCTCGGGCGCACGCTGTTCAACGCGCCCGTGCGCGGCTACATCGACTTCGTCGAGCTGGCGATGACCACGTTCGCCTTCCTGGGCATCGCCTATTGCCAGCGCCTGGGCGGCCACGTGCGCATGGAAATGCTGCTCAAGCCCATGCGCGGACGCCTGCTGTGGGGCACGGAGATTTTCGGCACCGTGGTGGCGCTCGTGGTGATCGCGGTGCTGATCTGGTATGGCTGGGGCCATTTCCTGCGCGCCTACCAGCTCGGCGACAGCACCATCGACGCCCAGCTGCCGGTGTGGCCCTCCAAGCTCGCGGTGCCGGTCGC
>CAZAEG010000196.1:0-2503 GCA_964484035.1 uncultured Enterobacteriaceae bacterium
GTGGTCGTGCCCCTGCACCACGACGAGCTCGTTCGCGTCCATGCGCTTCCCGGCCACGTACCAGGCATCTCCGGCGCCGCCCAGGCCGATGCCCTTTCTCTGGCCGATGGTGTAGAAGGCGAGGCCGATGTGCTCGCCCACGCGCCGGCCCTCCGCAGTCACCATCGGGCCTGGGGTCCTCGGCAGATAGCGGTTGAGAAACGCGCGGAACGGCCGCTCGCCGATGAAGCAGATGCCGGTGGAGTCCTTCTTGGCGTGGTTCGGCAGGCCGGCCTCGGCGGCGAGCCGCCGAACCTCGGTCTTCCTCAGATCCCCGACCGGGAACATGACGCGCGCGAGCTGTGCCTGCGTCAGGCGGTGCAGGAAATAGCTCTGGTCCTTGGCGCCATCGACGCCGCGCAGCAGCTCGACCCGGCCACCGTCGTCGCGCAGCCGCGCGTAATGTCCCGTGGCGATACGCTGCGCGCCGAGCTGCAGGGCGTGCTCGAGGAACGCGCGGAACTTGATCTCCGCGTTGCACAGCACGTCCGGATTCGGCGTGCGCCCCGCGGCATACTCGGCGAGGAAGCTGGCAAAGACGCGCTCGCGGTACTCGGCGGCGAAGTTCACCGCCTCGAGCGGCACGCCGATCACGTCGGCGGCCGCCGCGGCGTCGATCAGGTCCTGGCGCGTCGAGCAGTGTTCGTCATCGTCGTCGTCCTCCCAGTTCTTCATGAACAGGCCGACGACGTCATACCCGGCACGCTTCAGGAGCAGCGCCGCCACCGACGAGTCCACGCCGCCCGACATGCCGACGACCACTTTCTCACGCATACGGCTTGGACAGGACGTCGAGCGGAAAGCTCCGCCCGGCGAGGTAGTCGTCGACGCACTGCTGCACGAGCGGCGAGCGGTGCTCGGCGCGCCGCGCTGCGAGCTCGGCGGGCGTCAGCCAGGCGAGCGCAATGATCTCCTTGTCGAGCTGCCTGCCCTCCTCCACCCCGTCAACCCGGCCGCGGAACGCAAAGCGCAGGAACGTCACGTCCGCCTTGTCGTAGCGCCAGCGATAGATGCCGAGCAGCGCCGTAGGGGTGAAGCGGTGTGCGGTCTCTTCCAGCACCTCGCGCGCCACCGCCTGCGCAAGCGATTCTCCCGGGTCGAGGTGCCCTGCGGGCTGGTTCAGCACGCGCCGCCCGTTCGCCTCTTCCTCGACGAAGAGAAAGCGCCCGTCGCGCTCGATCACCGCCGCGACGGTGACGCTCGGCCGCCAGCGGCTCATGCGGCCTTGCGCGTATTTTTCTTGATGAACTCCGCCATGCGCGCCACGCCCTGCTCGATCGCCTGCTTCGAGGCGGCGTAGGAAAAGCGCACGTGCTGGCCTTCGCCGGGCACGCGCGCGCCGAAATGGATGTCGGCGAGCACCGCGACGCCGGCCTCGTTCAGCAGGCGCTTCCTGAACTCTTCCGAATCGGCCGCGCCGATCCGCTTGCAGGCCTCGGTGATGTTCGGCCAGGCGTAGAATGCGCCGCCCGGATTGCGGCAGGCGACGCCCGGCACCTGGTTGAGCAGCCCGACGATGAGGTCGCGACGCTCGAGGAAGCTCGCGCGCATCCTTTGCGCCGCGTCCTGCGGACCGGTGATCGCTTCGAGCGCCGCCCACTGCGAGATCTGCGAGGCGCAGGACTCGGTGTTGGTGATCCAGCGTGTGAAGTGCGGCGCCAGCACGGGGTTGGCGGTGAAACCGATGCGCCAGCCGGTCATGGCCCAGGTCTTGGAAGCGCCGTCCGAGATGATCGTGCGCTCGTACATGCCCGGCAGCTGCGCGATGGAGAAGAATTCGCCCGCATACGACAGGCGCGAGTAGATCTCGTCGGCGTACACCCAGACCTGCGCATGCCTGCGCAGGATCGCGGCAATCGCCTCCAGCACCGGGCGCGACAGGGTGCCGCCGGTCGGGTTGTGCGGATAGTTGAGGATGAGGAGCTTGGTCTTCGGCGTGATCAGCCGCTCGAGCTCGGCCGGGTCGAAGGCGAAGTCGCGCGCCTCGTGCAGGTGGATCGGCACCGGCTTCGCGCCGTTGGCGAGGATCTGCGACTCGTAGATCGGAAAGCCCGGGTTCGGGTAGATCACCTCGTCGCCCGCGCCGTGGTCGGTGGTGGTGAGGATGGCGTAGGCGATGAACGGCTTCGCCCCGGCGCCGATCACGACGTCCTCCGACCGGATGGGCAGGCCGCCGCGCATGCCGGCCATGTACTTCGCCGCGGCGGCGCGTAGCTCATCGATGCCGGCCGAGGGCGTGTAACCGTGCTTTCCGCCCTTGATGGCGCGAATGGCCGCTTCCTGCACGTTCTCCGGCGCCGGGAAGTCGGGCTGGCCGATGCAGAAGCTGATGATGTCCTTGCCCTGGCGGGCGAGGGCGTTCACCTCGGCGAGGACGACGAAGGCGTTCTCGGTGCCGAGATTGCGGGCGCGGCGGCTGATGTCGGGCATGCGTTCCCCCTGAAGCGCGCATTTTACAGTGCTA
>CAZAEG010000197.1:0-4778 GCA_964484035.1 uncultured Enterobacteriaceae bacterium
GATGACGGCGGCGATCCTGTCCAACCACCGCCGCGTGCCGCCGCACGGCATGGCGGGCGGTGCGCCGGGGGCCCCCGGCCATAACCATGTTTTACGCGCCGGCGGCGGCCGCACGGAGCTCGGGCCCACGGACCGCACGGAGATGGCGGCCGGCGACGTGTTCATCGTGGAGACCCCCGGCGGGGGCGGGTACGGCGCGTGAGCGACTGCTTATAATGGCGCTGTCCCGCATGCCCAGGCCATGAATCCCTCCGCGATCTATTCGAAGACTGGCAAGGGCGTCCAGGAAGCCTCGGGCAAGACCGGCATCCTGTCGCGAGGCGACCGCGCCATCCTGTCGGCGATCGACGGCAAGATCAGCCTGAAGGACCTGAGCGCCAGGTTCGACCGGGCGCCCGACGAGAAATTCTTCGCCCTGATCCGCAAGATGGACGCCGACGGCTTCATCCGCGAGGTGTCCCCGGGCACGGTGCAGCGCGGCGCGGCGAACGCGCCGCGCGCGACGCCCTCGAAGCCCACGCCCAAGCAGCCCAAGCCCGCGGCCGGAGGTGCCGAGGACCTCGACTTCACGCAGATCTTCAGCGCGCCGCCCAAGATCGAGCGGCCCTCCGTGGCGCCGCCCGTCTCCAAGGACCCGATGGCGGCGGCGCGCGAGGTGGCCGAAGCGCGCGCGCGCGCCGAGCGCGAGGCGAAGGCGAAGGCCGACGCCGCGGCCAAGGCGATGATCGACAGCACCAACAAGATGCGCATCGACGCCGAGGCGCGCGCCAAGGCGGCGCGCGAGCAGGTCATGGCGGCGGCCGCCGAGGGCAAGACGCGCGCCGAGATCGAGGCGCGCCAGCGCGCCGAAGCCGAGGCGCAGGCGCAGGCGCAGGCGCAGGCCGAAGCCGCCGAGCGCGCGCGGGCGCAAGCCGAGCGCCAGGCGAAGGAGCGCGCCGAGCGCGAAGCGAAGGAGCGCGCGGAGCGCGAAGTGCGCGAGAAGGTGCAGTCCGCCGAGCGCGCCCGCTTCGAGGCGGCGGAGCGCGCGCGGCGCGAAGCCGAGGAGCTGCGCTTCAAGATCGAGGAGGAGCGCCGCGCGCGCGAGGAGGCCGAGCGCCGCGCCCGCGAGGAAGCCGAGCGCACCCGGCGCGAGGCCGGGGAACGCGCGCGCCGCGAGGCCGAGGAGAAGAAGGCGCTGGCGGAAGCCGGGGCGCTGCGCCAGAAGTACGAGGAGGAGAAGAAGGCGCGCGAGGAGGCCGAGCGCCGCGCGGACGAGGAGCGCCAGAAGCGCGAGCGCGAGCGCCAGGAGGAGGAGCGCAAGGCGCGCGAGGAGTACGAGCGCCAGGAAGTCGAGCAGCGCGCGGCGCGCGAGGGCAAGGAGCGCAAGGAGGCCGAGGAGCACCAGCGCCAGATCCGCCTCGCGCGCGAGGCCGAGGACAAGAAGCGCCGCGACGCCGACGCGCGCCGGAAAAAGGAGGAGGAAGCGAAGCGCTGGGAGGTCGAGGAGGCGCGGCGCAAGGCCGACGACGCCTACCGCCAGCGCGCCGAGCAGGAGGACAAGGCGCGCGCCGAGCGCGAGGTCCTCGAGGCGGCGGAGCGCGCCGAGGCCGAGCAGCGGGCCGCCGAGGAGGCCGACGCCCTGGCCGGGTCGCTGCTCGCCGACCTGGATACCTTCTCCAGCCGCCAGGACGAGGAGCGCAAGCTGAAGGAGGAGCAGGATCGCGTGGAGCGCGCCGAGGCCGAGCGCCGGGCCGCGGAGGAGCAGGCGCAGCGCGAGCGCGAGGAAGCCGACAGCAAGGCGCGCAGGTCCGAGGAGCGGCGCCGCCGCGAGGAGGAGGAGCAGCGCGAGCGCGAGGCCGGGGAGCAGCGCGAGCGCGAGGCGGCGGCGCGGAAACAAGACGAGGAGGCCGACAAGAAGAGGAAGGAGCGCGAGTCCCTGGCGCGCAACCAGGAGGTCGGCGACATCCCGATCTCGAGCGCCGACCTGGACCGCGGCGACATCGAGGACGACGAGCGCAAGCTCGCGCCCGAGGCGCGCAAGGCGCTGCGCGACCGCAGCCGCGAGGTGGCGCGCGCGCGCGGCCGCGGCGACGTCTCGAGCAAGAGGGCGGCGGCCGCCTACAAGCGCAAGCAGCCCACCCGGTGGGGCAAGCCCGTCGCGATCTTCCTCTTCCTCACCCTGGCGATCGGCGCCGGCGTCGCCAACTTCGTTCCGCTCGACGCCGCCGAGTACGAACGGGTGGCCTCCGAGGCGGTGGGCGCGCCGGTGAAGATCGGCGCCGCGCGCATGCGGGTGCTGACGGGCGTGCAGCTGCGGTTCGAGCGCGTTTCGGTGGGCGACGTGGCCAAGATCGCCGAGATCCGCGCGGTGCCGGAGCTCACGTCGCTGCTCGGCAACGACAAGGTGTTCACGCGCCTGGAGTTCGAGCAGGCCGTGGTGCAGCAGGCGGCGCTGGCCGACGTCCTTTTCGGCACCATGAAGCAGGGGCGGCTGCAGGTGGCGCGCGTGGTGGCCGTGGGAGCGCGCTTCGAGGGGCCGCTCGCGCTGCCGCCGATGGACGTCGACGCCAGCGTCGGCCCGAGCGGCAAGGTGTTCACGGTCAGGCTCTCCGGCGAGCGCATCGACGGCCTGGTCACGCCGCGCGAGCAGAGCGTCGGCTTCGAAGTGACGATGGCGAGCTTCGACGTGCCGTTCGTCGACAAGCTGACGCTCGCCGAGTTCGGCATGAAGGGCAGCGCCGAGCGCAGCGGCATGAGCGCCGAGTTCGACGGCCGCCTGTACGACGGCACGGTGGTGGGCAAGGCGCGCCTCGAGTGGGGCGCGCAGTGGAGCGTGCAGGGCGAGATCCAGGGCCGCAGCATGAATGCCGCCGTGTTCGCGCCGCAGATGGTGTCGCAGGGGCGCTTCGACGGCAAGGGCCGCTTCGCCATGAGCGGCGCGGAGCCCGCCCAGCTCGGCAATACCACGCGCCTGGACGGCGAGTTCACCGTCACCAAGGGCGCGCTCGGCAGCTTCGACCTCTCTCGCGCGCTGCAGTCCTCGAGCGCGCAGGCGAGCGGGCGCACGCCGTTCACCGAGCTCGAGGGCCGCGTGTCGCTCGCCGGCGGCGCGCTCGCCTTCCGCGACCTCAGGCTCAGGTCGGGCCTGCTCGGCGCGCGCGGCACGCTCGACGTCGACGCGAAGGGCGGGCTCTCGGGACGCGTCGACGCCGAGCTGCGCAACCTGCGCGGCACCTACTACATCGGCGGCAGGCTCGGCGACCCGCAGCTGCGGCGGTGATGCTCCTCGAGCTTCGCGGCGCGCGCGCACTTTCCGACTTCCGCCTCGCCAAGCTCCTGCCGCTGCTCACGCGCGCCGAGCCGCGCGTGCGCGCCGTGTGCGCGGAGTTCCGGCATTTCGTGGAGCTGGAGGCGGCGCCTTCCGCTGAGGAGGAGGCGCTGCTCGCGCGGCTGCTGCGCTACGGGGCGCCTGCTGACGAGACGCCGGGCGGCACGCTGTATCTCGTGGTGCCGCGCATTGGCACCATTTCGCCGTGGTCCTCGAAGGCTACAGACATCGCGAGAAATTGCGGGTTGACGAAGGTGCGGCGCATCGAGCGCGGCACGGCGGTTTTCGTTTCGGGCGGCGGCTGGAGCGACGCGGTGGCGGCGCTCCTGCACGATCGCATGACCGAGTCGGTGCTCGGTTCGCTCGACGAGGCGGAGAAGCTTTTTGTGCACGTGCCGCCACGGCCGCTCGAGCGCGTGCCGCTCGGTGCGCTCGAGGAGGCGAACCGGGCGCTCGGGCTGGCGCTGTCGGCGGACGAGATCCAGTACCTGCGCGACGCCTACAACGCGATGGGGCGCGATCCCACGGATGCCGAGCTAACCATGTTCGCGCAGGCCAATTCCGAGCATTGCCGGCACAAGATCTTCAACGCCGAGTGGATCGTGGACGGCGTGAAGAAGGATAGATCGCTCTTTTCCATGATCAAGCACACCCACGCGGCGCATCCGCAGGGCACGGTGCTCGCCTACGCCGACAACGCGGCGATCATGGAGGGGCGGCTGGCGCGGCGCTTCTACGCCGGCGCGGACGGGGTGTATGCGGGGCGCTCGGAGCGCACGCACACGGTGATCAAGGTGGAGACCCACAACCACCCCACGGCGATTGCGCCGTTTCCAGGGGCGGCGACCGGGGCCGGGGGGGAGATCCGGGACGAGGGCGCGACCGGGCGCGGGGCGAAGCCGAAGGCGGGGCTGGTGGGGTATTCGGTGTCGAACCTGAGGATTCCCGGTTCGGAGCAGCCTTGGGAGGACGATTACGGCAAGCCGGGACGGATTGTCTCGGCGCTGCAGATCATGCTCGAGGGGCCGATAGGGGCGGCCTCGTTCAACAACGAGTTCGGGCGGCCCAACCTCGCCGGATATTTCAGGACTTTCGAGGCCGAGGTGGGCGGCGTGCGCCGCGGCTATCACAAGCCGATCATGCTCGCGGGCGGCGTGGGGAACATCAGCGCACGCCATTCTTCCAAGGCGGCGCTGCCCGAAGGCTCACTACTGATCCAGCTCGGCGGGCCGGGCATGCTCATCGGGATGGGCGGCGGCGCGGCTTCCTCCATGGGCGCGGGGTCGAACGTGGAGGATTTGGACTTCGACTCGGTGCAGCGGGGCAACGCCGAGATCCAGCGCCGGGCGCAGGAGGTGATCGACGCCTGCTGGGCGCTGGGGGATTCGAACCCGATCCTTTCGATACATGACGTGGGCGCGGGGGGCCTTTCGAACGCGCTGCCCGAGCTCGCGCACGGCGCGGGGCGCGG
>CAZAEG010000198.1:0-2575 GCA_964484035.1 uncultured Enterobacteriaceae bacterium
AGCCGGTCCGCGATGCGCGCCGCGTTGGCCAGGTTCGACTCGGCGATCAGCAGCGAGATGCCCAGGTCCTCGATCTTGAGCACCGCCTCGCGGAAGCGCTTGACGACGACCGGCGCGAGCCCCTCGAACGCCTCATCCAGCAGCAGCAGCGTCGGGGCGAGTGCCATGCCGCGCGCGATGGCGACCATCTTGCGCTGGCCGCCGCTCAAGTTCATGCCCTGGCGGCGAAGGAGCTCGCGCACCTCGGGGAACACCGCGTACACGCGCTCCTCGATGTTGCCGTCCGCGAGCGTCTCCAGCCGGCGGCGCGCCTTCGCCGACATCCAGCGGCTGATCATCATGTTCTCCGCCACCGTCAGCTCGGGAAAGATCTCGCTGCCCTCGGGCGCGTAGCCCATGCCGCGCAGCGCGCGCTTGTGCACGGGAAGCGAACTCACCTCCTCGCCGTGAAACAGGATCTGGCCGGACTTCACCGGCAGAAAGCCCATGATGCTTTCCAGGGTCGTAGTCTTGCCAGCGCCGTTGCGGCCGACCAGGCAGACGACCTCGCGCTCGTGCACGCTCAGCGAGACCCGGCGCAGGATGTGCGCGGGGCCGCGGAAGGTGTCGATCGCCTTCACTTCAAGCATCGGCGTCAGTTCCGAGCAGATACTTGGCCACGTCGGCGTTGTTGCGGATCGCCTCGGGCGGACCGTCGGCGAGGAACCGGCCCTCGTGCATCACGACCACGCGATCGGAGTACTTGAACACCACGTCCATGTCGTGCTCGACGACCACCGCGGTGACGCCGCCCGCGCGCACCACCGAGGACACCGTGTCCATGATCTGCGCCTTGTCGCGCGTGCTGACCCCGCTGGTCGGCTCGTCGAGAAACAGCAGCTTGGGGCGCAGCGCGTAGGCGACTGCCACGTCGAGGAGCTTGCGCTCACCCTGCGCCAGCCCGCCCGCGAGCCCCTCGGCCTTGCCGCCGAGGCCGAACTGGCCGAGCAGCTCGAGGGCCTCCTGCGTGACCGCGACATCGCGCTCCGCGAGCCTGAAGATCCGCCGGCTCTTGCCGTCGCGGGCGAAGATCGCCAGCGCCACGTTGTCGAGCACGGACAGGTCGTCGAACAGGTTCACGAGCTGGAAGCTCCGCGCGATGCCCGCGCGGATGCGCTCGTCCACCGGCGCATAGGTGATGTCGCGGTCGGCGATGAAGATCTTGCCGCTGTCGGGCGACAGGAACGCGCTGATCAGGTTGACCAGCGTGGTCTTGCCCGCGCCGTTGGTGCCGACCAGCGACAGGAACTCGCCTTCGTTGACGCTGAAATCGACGTCGTCCACGGCGCGCGTTTCGCCGAAACGCTTGCGCAGGCGCTCGGTGCGCAGCAGGCTCATGAGGCCGCGCCCCGCCTGCGCTTGAGCCTGTCCACGAGCCGCGCCGCCGCGCCCACGATGCCCGCCGGCAGGAACGTCACCAGGGCGATCAGGATCACCCCCAGCGTGAGCTGCCAGTATTCGGTGACCGCGACCGCGTAGACCTCGAGGTAATTGAAGATCACGGCGCCGACCATCGGGCCGGTGAAATTGCGGAAGCCGCCGAGCACGGCGAAGAACACGAATTTCCCGGACTGCGGCCAGTACAGGACGTCGGGGGTGGTCAGGCCGTTGAGCGGCACCCAGAGGCTTCCCGCCAGGCCGGTGAAGATCCCCGAGACGAGGAATGCGAGCCAGCGGTAGCGCCAGATGCGCACGCCGAGAAAGCGGGCGCGGGTCTCGTTGTCGCGGATCGCCTGCAGCGTCTTGCCGAACGGCGAATGCACGATCAGCCACATCAGCGCCACGCAGACGCAGAACGCTCCGAGCACGTAGTAATAGTAGGAAGTGATGAACTTCTCGAAGGCGTCCGCCCCCGGGAAGCTGACCAGGCCGCCCAGCAGGGTGACCTTGGAGAACGGCACGCGCAGTCCGTCGGTGCCGCCGGTGATCCAGAAGAACTTGTAGGCGAGCGTCCACAGCACCTGCGACAGCGCGAGCGTCAGGATGGCGAAGAAGATGCGCGTGTGGCGCACGCAGACGATGCCGAACAGCGCCGCGAGCGCGGCGGAGAACGCGATCCCGCCCAGCATGAACAGCTCCATCGACGAGACGCCGAGATAGCGCATCATGAGCGCCACCGCGTAGGCGCCCGCGCCGAAGTAGGCCGAGTGGCCGAACGACAGCAGCCCGGTGTAACCGAGCAGCAGGTTGAAGCCGAGCGCGGCGATCGCCAGCGTCAGGCCGTAGGTGAGGAGCTGCGTCTGGTAGGTGCCGGCGACGGCGGGAACGACGAGCAGCACGGCGAGCACCGCCGCGGCGGCCGCGGCCCGGCGCACGAGCGAGGGGGCGGGCGGCGCGTTCACCCTTTCTTCCCGAACAGGCCCGTCGGCCGGATCAGCAGCACGATCGCGGCGATCAGGTACAGCGCGGCGAGCTCGATTTCCTCCCAGAACTGGATGGTGACCGTGCGCAGGGCGCTCACGATCAGCGCGCCGACCAGCGCGCCCTCGAGGCTGCCCAGGCCGCCGATCACGACGACCACGAACGACACGACGAG
>CAZAEG010000199.1:0-4150 GCA_964484035.1 uncultured Enterobacteriaceae bacterium
CGCGGCGATGGCCATGAACTCCTTGCCGCGGTGGCTCATCTCCATCACGCTCATGCCGCTGCCGTGCCAATCGAGCATCTCGTCGCCGGCGCGCGCCAGCACTTCGGCCGGCAGCATCGCCGGGCCGGCGCTGAAGTTGAACAGACGCTGCATCAGTGAACGGTGGGGGGCGGTTCCTCGGCTGCCGGCAGCGGCGCCTCGCCGTCGCCGCCATTGCCGTTGCCCGGGACGTCCTCGTCCTTTTCCTCGATGCGCTCGAGCCCCGCGAGCTTCTCGCCCTCGCCCAGCGCGATGAGCGTGACGCCCTGGGTGGAGCGGCCCTGCTCGCGAATCTGCGCCACCTTGGTGCGGATGAGCACGCCGCCCGTCGAGATCAGCATCACCTGGTCGCTGTCGTCGACCAGCACGGCGCCCACCAGGCGGCCGTTGCGGTCCGAGGCCTGGATCGCGATCAGGCCCTGGCCGCCGCGACCGTGCTTCGTGTACTCCGAGATCGGCGTGCGCTTGCCGAAGCCGTGCTCGGTGGCGGTCAGCACGGTGCGGCTCTCGTCCTTCGCCACCAGCATGCACACCACGCGCTGGCTGCCGTCCTCGGGCAGGCGCATGCCGCGCACGCCGCCCGCCTGCCGGCCCATCGGCCGCACCTCGGACTCGGTGAAGCGCACCGCCTTGCCCTCGGAGGAAAACAGCATCACGTCCGCACCGCCGTCGGTGAGCACCCCGCCCACCAGGTAATCGCCCTCCTCCAGGCTGACGGCGATGATGCCGCTCGGCCGCGGGCGCGAGAACTCGGCGAGCGGCGTCTTCTTCACGGTGCCGCGCGCCGTCGCCATGAGCACGAAATGCTGCTCGTCGAACTCCTTCACCGGCACCACGGCGGTGATCTTCTCGCCCTCCTCGAGCGGCAGCAGGTTCACCACCGGCTTGCCGCGGCTGGCGCGGCTGCCCTGCGGCACCTCGAACACCTTGAGCCAGTACAGGCGCCCGCGGTCGGAGAAGCACAGGAGGTAATCGTGCGAGTGCGCGACGAACAGCCGCTCGATGAAGTCGTCCTCCTTCATCGCCGTGGCGGCGCGCCCGCGCCCGCCGCGGCGCTGCGCGCGGTAGTCGGCGAGCGGCTGCGACTTGACGTAGCCGCCGTGGGAAAACGTGACCACCATGTCCTGCGGCGCGATCAGGTCCTCGATGGAGATGTCCTCGGCCACCGTGACGATCTCGGTGCGCCGCGGGTCGGCGAAATCTTCCTTGAGCTTGCTCAGTTCCGCGCCGATGATCGCCGTGATGCGCACCGGCTTGTCCAGGATGTCGATCAGGTCGGCGATCTGCGTCATGACTTCCTTGTACTCGTCGCGGATCTTGTCCTGCTCGAGGCCGGTGAGGCGCTGCAGCCGCAGCTCGAGGATCGCCTGCGCCTGCTCGGCCGACAGGTGGTAGCCGTCTTCCTTCTGCCCGAACTCCGGCGCCAGACCTTCCGGCCGGAACGCCTCGGCCGCGCCGCGCCCCAGCATCTCGCGCACCAGGTCCGAAGACCACGCGCGCGCCATCAGCTCGCGCTTGGCGTCGGCCGGCGCCGGCGCCGCCTTGATCAGCGCGATCACCGCGTCGACGTTGGACAGGGCCACGGCGAGGCCTTCCAGCACGTGGCCGCGCTCGCGCGCCTTCCTCAGGTCGAACACCGTGCGCCGCGTCACCACCTCGCGACGGTGCGACAGGAAGTGCTCCAGCAGCTGGTGCAGGTTGAGCAGCTTCGGCTGGCGGTCGACCAGCGCCACCATGTTCATGCCGAAGGTGTCCTGCAGCTGCGTCTGCTTGTACAGATTGTTCAGCACCACCTCGGGCAGCTCGCCGCGCTTCAACTCGATCACCACGCGGATGCCGTCCTTGTCCGACTCGTCGCGAATGTCGGAGATGCCCTCGAGCTTCTTCTCCGTCACCTGCTCGGCGATCCTCTCGAGCAGCGCCTTCTTGTTGACCTGGTAGGGCAGCTCGTCCACCACGATCACCTGGCGATTGCCCTTCTCCATGTCCTCGAAGTGCGTGCGCGCGCGCATCACCACGCGCCCGCGCCCGGTGCGGTAGCCCTCGTGCACGCCGGCGAGGCCGTAGATGATCCCGGCGGTGGGGAAATCCGGCGCCGGCACGAGCTTCATCAGCTCCTCGATGGCGCAGCGCGGTTCGGCAAGCAGGTGCAGGCAGGCCGCCACCACTTCGCCGAGGTTGTGCGGCGGCACGTTGGTCGCCATGCCGACGGCGATGCCCGAGGAGCCGTTCACCAGCAGATTCGGCACGCGCGCCGGCAGCACCGCCGGCTCGCGCTCCTTGCCGTCGTAGTTCGGCACGAAATCGACGGTTTCCTTGTCGATGTCGGCCAGCATCTCCGAGGTCAGGCGCGCCAGGCGGCACTCGGTATAGCGGTAGGCCGCGGCGTTGTCGCCGTCGATCGAGCCGAAGTTGCCCTGCCCGTCGACCAGCATGTAGCGCATGGAAAAGTCCTGCGCCATGCGCACCAGCGCCTCGTAGGTGGCGCTGTCGCCGTGCGGATGGTACTTGCCGAGCACTTCGCCGACGACGCGGGCGCACTTGACGTAGGGCCGGTTCCACACGTTGTTCGCCTCCTGCATGGCGAACAGCACGCGCCGGTGCACCGGCTTCAGGCCGTCGCGCACGTCCGGCAGCGCGCGCCCGACGATCACGCTCATGGCGTAATCGAGGTACGAGCGGCGCATCTCCTCCTCGAGACTGACGGGGAGCGTTTCCTTGGCGAATTGATCCATTGCGGCTCTTGTTCTGGAGGGGAAAGCGGCCGTTCAAGGCGCTGTATCGAGCGTGAAATTTTAGCACGCGGACCCTCTCGACCTGAGCCCCTCGCCTGTGCTTAAATGCGGGGCATTCCGTGCGAGGAGAACAACGATGATCAGGAGGATCGCCCAGAATTTCGTCTGCGCCGCCGCGCTGGTGGCGCTCGCGGCCTGCGCCACCACCGAGGAGGCGCCGGTCGCGCCCGCGCCCGCCCCGGCGCCCGCCACGCCGGCCCCGGCGCCCGCGGCTCCGGCCGCTGCGCCGGCACCCGCGCCCGCGCCGGCACCCCAACCGATGGCGGCGCCGGCCAAGCCCAAGCCGCTGCGCGTGTTCTCGCACGTGCTGTTCGCGTTCGACAAGTCGGTGCTCTCCATGAGCGCGCAGGACACGCTCGACCGCGAAGTGGTCGTGCGCTTCGGCGAGTTCGGCAGCGTGCGCTTCATCAACATCAGCGGCTACACCGACCGCATCGGCTCCGTGCAGTACAACCAGAAGCTCTCCGAGCGCCGCGCGAACGCCGTCAAGGCCTACCTGGTGCGCCAGGGCGCGGACGCATCCAAGGTCGAGACCACCGGCTACGGCAAGATGTACGTCGGCTCAGTGCTGCCGGTGGCGAGCTGCAGCCAGACGGAACGCAAGGCGCTGGTCGCCTGCCTGCAGCCGAACCGCCGCGCGGAGGTCGAGGTGCTGGGCACGGGCCGCTAGGCGCCGTCCGCGACCCGCGCCAAGCCCCGCCGCGCGCGGGGCTTTTTTGTGGGCGGCGCAACCCATGACGGAACGACTGCTGATCAACGCGCGCTGGGTGGTGCCGGTCGAGCCCGCCGGCGCGGTGCTCGAGCGGCACGCGGTCGCGGTGCAGGCCGGCCGCATCGAGGCCGTGCTGCCGTCGGCGCAGGCGGCCGAGCGCTACCCGGATTACGCGCGCATCGACCTGCCGGGGCACGCGCTCATGCCGGGCCTGGTCAACGCCCATACGCACGCGGCCATGGCGCTGATGCGGGGCATCGCCGACGACCTGCCGCTCATGCGCTGGCTCGAGGAGCACGTCTGGCCGGTGGAGGCGAAGCACGTGTCCGCCGAATTCGTGAAGGACGGCACGCTCCTCGCCTGCGCCGAGATGCTGCGCGGCGGGGTAACGTGCTTCAACGACATGTACTACTTCCCGGAAGCGGCGCTGGAAGCGGCGCTGCAGGCGGGGATGCGCGCCGCCCTCGGCCTCATCGTCATCGAGTTTCCATCGGCGTACGCCACCGACGCGCAGGCCTATCTGGCGCAGGGCCTCGCGCTGCGCGACCGCTGGCGCGAGCATCCGCTCGTCTCGTTCTGCCTGGCGCCGCACGCGCCCTACACC
>CAZAEG010000200.1:0-3011 GCA_964484035.1 uncultured Enterobacteriaceae bacterium
TCGCGCGACGCCACCCTGGGCAATGATTGCCAGTGCGCGCCGAGGCGCGCCGCGAAGAGCGCCAGGTCGCGGTCGTCGAGCAGGCCCAGACCGCGTTCGCCATGGATCAGCACGGAGCCTTCCTCGTCGACGAAAGTGGCGCGCGCGCGTGTCGCCCGCCCGCAGTGATCGACGAGCGCCTCGCCCTCGTAGCGCAGGACGAGCGGCGCGTAGGCCAGCGTCACGAAGACGCGCTGCGGCCCGTTCTGGAAGTACCAACGCCCCCGCTCATCGGCCGCGTAGTTGCGGCCGATGAACTCGCGCAGCGCGGCATTGCCGACGCGCCCGAAGCCGTCGCCCGCGGGATCCTTCAGCAGCCAGTTGCCGCGGCGATCGAGCGCGAGCCAGCCGTATGCGGCCGGCACCTTCGGCCATCGCGCCATCGCCCGCGGCACGCTTGGCTCCACGCTGAGCGCGTCACGCCGTGTGCGGCGGGCTCGGCCGGTCGATCGGCTCCGGCCGCGCGATGCCGAAACCCTGCGCGTAGCCCACGTGCAGCCCGCGCAATTGCGCGAGGACGTCCTGCTCCTCGACGCACTCGGCGATCACCCCGACGCCAATCGTGTCCCCGACGCGCACCACCGCCTTCAGCTTCTGGCGCGCCACCTCGCTGCGCAGCAGAGCGCGCACGATGGAGCCGTCCACCTTCACGAAATCCACGCGCATCGTCTTCAACGCGATGAACGATACCGAGCGCCGGCCGAAGCCGTCGATCAGCACCTTGCAGCCGCTCTTTTTCACGGCAAGCGAGAAGCGCGCCGCTGCCTCCGGGCGCGCAAGCGTGTCGCTTTCGTCCACCTCGAAGATCAGCGACTGCGGCGGCACCTGCACCGCCAGCAGTTCGCTGGCGATGAACTTCGGAAACTCCGCGTCTTCGAGCGTCTGGCCGGAGACGTTGACGCTGAATCGCCGGAATCCGCCCGGGGGCGAGCTCGTCAGCCAGCGCAACACGCGGCTTACCACCCAGCGATCGAGCGCGCCCATCATCTGGTAGTGCTCGAACACGGGCAGAAAATCCCCGGGCGGCAGCAGCAAGGCTTCCTCCTCCCGCAGGCGCACGAGCACTTCGGCCATGACGAAGGTGCCGGGCGGGCGCAGCGACAGAATCGGCTGGCAGTACAACTGCATTTCGTCGCGCTCGAGCGCCTGGCGCAGGCGCGCCACGGGGTCGCTCCAGCCGGTGAGCTCGCGATTCATCTGCTCGAGGAACAGGTCCTCGCCGTCTGCCGGCGGCGATTTCGGCGTTTCTTGCGTCATGCGGGTTTCGCGGACCTATTCTAGCCGCGCGCGCCGCGGGGCCGGGCTAACATTGCGCGGTTTATCCTGGAGACCGATGCGATGCCTCGAGAGGACTTTGCCTGCGCGCACCGCCTGCGCGTGCGCTGGGCCGAAGTGGACATGCAAAGGATCGTGTTCAACGGCCACTATCTCACCTACCTCGACACCGCGATCGCCGAGTACTGGCGCGCGATCGGCCTGCCCTACCCCGAGGGCTACGTCGAGCGCTACGCGAGCGACATGTTCTTGCGCAAGGCGACGCTGGAGTACCTCGGCTCGGCGCGCTACGACGACGAGCTCGACATCCTGTGCCGCGCGTCGCGCCTCGGGCGCAGCAGCATGACGTTCGTGTTCGAAATCTGGCGCGGGGCGCCCGACCTGCTCATCACGGCGGAACTCGTGTACGTGAATGCCGAGCCGAAATCCATGGCCGCGGCGCCGTTGCCCGAGGAAGTACGCCAGCGCGTGCGCGCGTTCGAGAAGATGGCGCCCGCGCAATGACGCTCTACTGGGATGACATGAAGGTCGGCGACACCCAGGTGATGGGCAGGCACACGTTCACCGAAGCGCAGATCATCGAGTTCGCGCGCCAGTTCGACCCGCAGCCGTTTCACGTCGACCCACGGGCGGCGGCGCAATCGTCCTTCGGCGGCCTGATCGCGAGCGGCTGGCATACCTGCGCGGTCTGCATGCGCCTGAACTGCGAGTCCTACATCAACCGCACCGTGAGTCTGGGCTCGCCCGGCCTCGACAATATCCGCTGGCTGAAGCCGGTGCGGCCGGGCGACACGATCACCTTCCGGCGCACGGTGCTCGAGTCGCGCGCCTCGCGGAGCCGGCCCGGCGTCGGCCTGCTGCGCTCGCGCACCGAGGCGCTGAACCAGGCCGGCGAGCTCGTCATGTCGATGGAGGGCTGGGGCATGTTCGGCCGGCGGCCGGCGCCATGAGCGCGCGTATCGAGCTGCAGCACCGCATTCACGTGCTCACGCGCAAGGAGGAGCTCGACGGCGTGCGCGTCGCGGGGAAAGTGGTCGTGGTGCTCGACATCCTGTTCGCCACCACCACCATGGTGGCGGCGCTTGCCGGCGGCGCCACGGAGGTGCTACCGGTCGCCGACGAGGCGGCGGCGCGCGCAGCCGGGGCGCGCCACGCCGACGACCGCTACGTGCTCGCCGGCGAGCTGTACGCCGAGACCCTGCCGGGTTTTGCCCATCCGGCGCCGCTCGCGCTGCTCGCGCACGGCGTCGTGGGCAAGACCTTGATCTACGCCACCACCAACGGCACCGTGGCCATGACCCTGGCCGGGGGCGCCAAGCGCGTGTACTGCGGCTCGCTGCTCAATGCCGGCGCCCTTGTTGCGCATGTCGCCGCCGCTCACGCGCAGGACACCGTGCTCGTCCTGTGCTCCGGCTCCGGCGGCAACTTCAATCTCGAAGACTTCTACGGCGCGGGGTGCCTGGTCGAGCGCTTCACGCGCCTGCTCGGCCCGGGCGCGGACTTGTCCGACGCGGCCCGCGCGGCGCTCGCGTTCTTCCGCAGCGCACGCGTCCCCGAAGCGCTGCTCGAGTGTCGCGTCGGGCGCATGATGGCCGCGCGCGGACTGGCGCACGAAGTCGAGTTCGCCTGCCGCTTCGACGCCTTTCCCATCGTGCCGGTGCTGCAGCAAGGCCGCCTGCGATGCGCGTAAGCGCGCT
>CAZAEG010000201.1:0-3200 GCA_964484035.1 uncultured Enterobacteriaceae bacterium
GGTTGCGCGCAGGTGCAAGGCACGCTGCCCCACTGGGTGCCGGGCAGCAACGCCGTCGGCGTGAAGCTGAGCGGCGCGCAGGAAGTGCCGCCGGTGAACGTCACGGGCTCGGGGAGCGGCAGCTTCCGGCTCGCGGACGACGGCAGCATCACCGGCAGCGTCACGACCAAGGACGTGGCGGGCGCGGCGGCGCACATCCACATCGGCGCCAGGGGCAGGAACGGCCCGGTGATCGTGCCGCTGGAGAAGAAAGGCGAAACCTACAGCGTGCCGGCAGGCCGCAAGCTCACGGCTTCGCAGATCAATGCCTGGAAAGCGGGCGAGCTCTACGTGAACGTGCACACCGCCCGCCACAAGGGCGGCGAGGTGCGCGGGCAGATTCAGCCCTGAGCTAGTTGTTGCGCCGCGCGTCGCCCTCGCCCTCGGTGCCCGCCGAGCCGATCGACAGGTCGGCGAGCCCCGAGCGGATCATGTACCAGAACAGGATTACGCCCGGGAACGCGACGAGGGTGGTGAGCAGGTAGAAGTTCACGTAGCCCATGGCGTCGATGAGCCCGCCGGCCGTCGTGCCGGTGAGGAGGCGCCCCGCGATGCTCGCCAGGGCGGATAGCAGCGCGTACTGCGTC
Source organism: uncultured Enterobacteriaceae bacterium (assembly GCA_964484035.1). Classification (GTDB taxonomy): domain Bacteria; phylum Pseudomonadota; class Gammaproteobacteria; order Burkholderiales; family SG8-39; genus JAABQT01. Next base: position 627 of record CAZAEG010000201.1, read on the forward strand.
GCCGTGAAGCGCAGGTTGCACAGCGCAGAGAGATAGGCGACCACCGTCACGCCGCCGATGCCGCTGGCGAAGTTCTCGAAGCCGATCGCCGCGGCCATGCCGAAATTGGTGTGGCCCGCCGCCGCGAGCGCTGCGAAGCTCAGGTTTGACACCGCCATCAGCACGAGGCTGACGAGCACCGAGCGCTTCATTCCCAGCCGCGCGTAGAGGACCCCGCCCACGAGGATGCCGGCGAGCAGGGCGGCGAAGCCGATGCCCACGTCGTAGAACGCCACTTCGTCGTTGGTGAAGCCGAGGTCCTGGAACAGCAGTCGCAGCGTGAGGTTGGCGAGCGTGTCGCCGATCTTGTGCACCAGGACGAACAGCAGGACGACGAGCGCGCCCCGGCGCTGGAGGAACTCGAGGAGCGGGCCGAAGTACGCGGCGACCGCGCCCATCAGGCCGCGCGGCTGCGCCGGCGCCCGGTGGCGCGACGGCTCGCCGGCGAACACGCCCACCAGCATCGCCGGCAGGGCAAAGGCGGCGCAGGCGATGTAGGCGAACGTCCAGCCGAAGCGTGCGGCGAGCACCAGCGCGAGCCCACCGGCCGCGGCCGCGCCGATGCGCCAGCCATACTGGGACATGCCGGAGCCGGCGCCGAGCTGGCGCGGCGCGAGCAGCTCGATGCGGTAGGCGTCGATGATGATGTCGAACGTGGCCCCGGCGAAGCCCACCGCGATTGCGGCGGCCGCGACGGGCACGAGCGACTCGCGCGGGTCGGCGACGCCAAGAAACGCGACCGCCGCCATCACCAGCGCGCCCGAGAGCCACAGCCAGCTGCGCCGTTGGCCGAACCGGCCGAGGAGCGGAAGCCGGACGTGGTCGACCAGCGGTGCCCAGAGGAATTTCAGGTTGTAGGCGAGGAACGTCAGCGCGAAGGCGGTCACCGCGCCTTTGCTGACGCCGTGCTGCGCGAGGCGCGTGGTGAGCGTGGCGCCGATCATCGCGAAGGCGAAGCCCGAGGAGATGCCGAGGAACAACGCCGCGAGCGGCGCGGCCTCGAGGTAGGGGCGCAGGCTTTCCGGAAGCCGGCTAGAGCCGGTATTCATAGTCGATCGTCAGCGGGGCATGGTCGGAGAAGCGCCGCCGCTTGTAGATCGAGGCCCTCGCTGCCTTCGTCCCGACGCCCGGCGTGGCGATCTGGTAGTCGATGCGCCAGCCGACGTTCTTCGCCCAAGCCTGGCCGCGATTGGACCACCAAGTGTACTGCTCGGGCTTCGCGTTCAGCGTGCGGAACACGTCGACGAAGCCCAGGTCGTCGAATACCTTGGTCAGCCACGCGCGCTCTTCGGGCAGGAAGCCCGAGTTCTTTTGGTTGGAGCGCCAGTTCTTCAGGTCGATCGCCTGGTGCGCGATGTTCCAGTCGCCGCAAAGCAGCACCTCGTGCCCGGAGCGCGAAAGCTTCTTCAGCTGCGGCACGAACGCCTCCAGAAACCGGAATTTCGAGGCCTGGCGGTGCTCGCCCGAGGACCCGGACGGCAGATACAGCGACACCACCTTCAGCTTGCCGAAGGTGGCTTCGAGGTAGCGGCCCTCCTCATCGAACTCGCGCACGCCGAAGCCCTTCACCACCTTGTCCGGCGCGACGCGGCTGTAGAGGGCGACGCCGGCGTAGCCCTTCTTCTGCGCCGTGAAGAAATGGCAGTGGAACCCCTTGGGCGCGCGCAGCGCGTCGTCGAGGTCCGACTCCTGCGCCTTGATCTCCTGCACGCAGGCGACGTCGGCCTTCTGCGCGGCGAGCCAGGGATAGAGGCCCTTCTTCGCCGCGGAACGGATGCCGTTGACGTTGAGGGTCAGTACCCTCAAGCGGACGGAAAGCTCGACGCACCGCCATGCGCGGCGGACCATTCGGCCGGCGCGTGCAGGAACTTCTCCACCTCGGCGATTTGCGCCGTGGCAAGGTAGTTGCCCTGCTTCACCACCTGCAGCACGTCCCACCAGGTGGCGAGGTGGTGCAGGCGCACCCCGAGGTCGGCCATCACCTTTTTCGACTCGGGGAAGATGCCGTAGTAGAAGTTGACGAACACGTGCTCGACCACCGCGCCCGCATCGCGCAGCGCCTTGCAGAAATTGATCTTCGAGCGCCCGTCGGTGGTGAGGTCTTCCACCAGCAGCGTGCGTGCGCCCTCGCGGATGTCGCCCTCGATCTGCGCGTTGCGCCCGAAGCCCTTGGGCTTCTTGCGGATGTACTGCATCGGCAGGCCGAGGCGGTCGGCGATCCACGCCGCATAGGGAATGCCGGCGGTCTCGCCCCCCGCTACCACGTCGAACTGCTCGAAGCCGGCGTCGCGTGCGAGCGTCGCCGTGGCGAAGTCCACCAGCTGGCCGCGGATGCGCGGGTAGAAGATGAGCTTGCGGCAGTCGATGTACACCGGGCTCGCCCAGCCCGAGGTGAAGATGAAGGGCTTGTCCTCCGAGAACAGGACCGCCTTCACCTCGAGGAGCATCTTCGCGGTGGTTTCGGCGATGAACGCGCGGTCGGCGGAATGCATGGCGGGAGCGCGCGGATTCTAGCAGGGTTAGAATTTCGGCGAT
>CAZAEG010000202.1:0-2722 GCA_964484035.1 uncultured Enterobacteriaceae bacterium
CGGTACTTCTGCGAGGTCCGGGCGATCACCTCCGGCGGGAGCTTGGGCGCCGGCGGCGTCTTGTCCCAGTCGAGCGTCTCGAGGTAGTCGCGCACGTACTGCTTGTCGAAGGACGGCGGGCTGATGCCCACCCGGTACGAATCCGCGGGCCAGAAGCGCGACGAGTCCGCGGTCAGCGCCTCGTCGATGAGGACGAGATTGCCCTCGGCGTCGGCGCCGAACTCGAACTTGGTGTCGGCGATGATGATGCCCTTCTGCGCCGCGTATGCCGCGGCTTCCCGGTACAGGCGGATGGAGATGTCGCGCACCTTCGCCGCGAGGTCTTTGCCGATCAGCCGTTGCGCCTCTTCGAAGGAGATGTTCTCGTCGTGGCCGCTCTCGGCCTTGGTGGCGGGCGTGAAGATCGGCTCGGGGAGCTTCTGCGCCTGCGCGAGCCCCCTGGGCAGCTCGATGCCGCAGACCTTGCCGGTCTTCTGGTAGTCCTTCCAGCCCGAGCCGATGAGGTAGCCGCGCACCACCGCCTCGATCGGCAGGGGCTTGAGCTTCTTCACCACGATCGAGCGGTCCTTCACCTGCGCCTTCTCGTCCTCGCCCTGCACCACGGTCTGCGGGTCGATGCCGGTCAGCTGGTTGGGCACGATGTGGCCAAGTCTTCCGAACCAGAAGTTCGCCATCTCGTTCAGCACGCGCCCCTTGCCGGGAATCGGGTCGGGCAGCACCACGTCGAACGCCGAGAGCCGGTCGCTGACGACGATCAGCATCTTGTCCTCGCCCACGGCGTAGATGTCGCGCACCTTGCCGCGGCCGATGCGCGGCAGGCTCTTCAGGCTGGATTCGTACAGCGCGCCGTCGTTCAAGCGGCCTGCCTTTCCAGCTCGGGCTTCCACTTGCCGAGCGCGGCGAGGCCGTTCATGTGCGCGCGGTGGTGGAACGCCTTCTGCGCCGCGGCCACGTTCGCCGCCTTGCCGCTCCAGGCCTTGAGCGCGGGATTCTGCAGCGCGCGCGAGTACGAGAACGTGAGCGGCCAGGGCAGGCCCTTCATGCTGTTCATGGCGTTGAGGTGCGCCGTCGCGTCGCGGTCCGACTGCCCGCCCGAGAGGAACACGATGCCCGGCTGCGCGGCGGGCACGGTGCGCTTGAGCACGCGCACCGTGCGCTCGGCGACCTCGTCGACGGGGGCCTGGCGCGCGTTGGCCTTGCCCGAGACCACCATGCTGGTCTTCAGGATCAGGTGCTCTACGGAGACGTTGTGCGCGGCGACCGCGGCGTAGGTGGCGCGCAGCGTCGCTTCGGTGACTTCCTCGGCGCGCTCCACGCTGTGGCTGCCGTCGAGCAGGACCTCGGGCTCGATCATCGGCACGATGGAGGCTTCCTGGCAGAGCGCCGCGTAGCGCGCGAGCGCGTGCGCGTTGGCGTACAGGCACGCGTGCGTGGGAATGCCCTCGCCGATCGTGATCACCGCGCGCCACTTGGCGAAGCGCGCGCCGAGCTTGAAGTACTCGGCCAGCCGCGCGCGCAGGCCGTCGAGCCCCTCGGTCACCTTCTCGCCCGGGCACAGCGCGAGGTCGTGGGCGCCCTTGTCCACCTTGATACCGGGCAGGATGCCCTTGCCGGCGAGGTAGGCAGGGAACGCCACGCCGTCGTTGGTCTTCTGGCGGAGGGTCTCGTCGAACAGGATCACTCCCGAGACGTACTGCTCGGCCCCGGGCGTGGTGAACAGCAGCCCGCGGTAGGCGCGGCGGTTCTCCTCGGTGCACTCGACGTTGACCGAATTGAAGCGCTTCTCGCAGGTGCCGCTCGATTCGTCGGCGGCGAGAATGCCCCTGCCGCGCGCGACCATCGCCGCCGCGGTCTTCGCTAGCAGGTTCTTGTCCATGTGGATTTTCTCGCGTATTGAATTGCGGAAGAGCCCGGATTTTACCTTGCGGCGCTGCTAGAACTCGATGTCCTCGCGAATCGCTGCGATGCCCGCCGCCGCGCAGGCGTCGTCTACCTTGCCGACCGGCGCGCCCGAGACGCCGATCGCGCCGAGGAGCGAGCCGCCGGCCTCGATCATGAGGCCGCCCCCCACCGCGGCGACGCCGGGCAGGTGCCGGATGCCGCTCTGCGGCCGGCCCGCCTGGGTCGCTTCGGCGAGCTCCGTGGTGTGGGTGCGAAAGCTCACCGCGCTGTAGGCCTTGGCTTGCGCCAAGTGCACGGTATGCGCCCCCGCGTAGCGATCGCGCAGCAGCACCTGCGTCACCCCCATTCGATCCACGACCGCAATCGTCACCTGGTAGCCGCCGTCGCGGCATTTCTTAAGCGCCGCCTGCGCCGCCTTCAGCGCAGTGTCGGGCGTGAGCAGCTTGATCGAGTGGGTGCCCTGGGCCGAGGCGGCCAAAGGGAAGATTCCGAGGCACAGCAAGAGCAGGGTAGGTTTCATGTCATCCGCCAGTATTGGTACTTCATGGTGAGCGCGGAGCCGGCGACGATGGCCCCGAAGGTGAGGAACGACCCCAGGGCGAGAGTGGAAATGCCAGTAATCGCCTGGCCGACCGTGCAACCCAGGGCGGTGATGCCGCCGAAGCCCATGAGAATGCCCCCGATCACGTGGTTGGCGGTGTCCTCGGCGTCGCGGAAGCCCTCCCAGCGGAACTTGCGCGTGGCGAGCGCGTAGGCGGCCGAGCCGGCGATGACCCCGAGCGCCGAGGCGATGCCGTAGGTGACGATCTTCGACTTGTCC
>CAZAEG010000203.1:0-9244 GCA_964484035.1 uncultured Enterobacteriaceae bacterium
TCATGCAGCCGACGCGGATCTACGTGCGGCCGATCCTGAAGCTGCTGCGCTCGGTGCGCGTGAAGGGGCTCGCGCACATCACGGGCGGAGGCCTGGTCGGCAACGTGCCGCGCGTGCTGCCGCCGCGCACGCGCGCCGTGATCGACGCGCGCGCCTGGCCGCGGCCGGTGCTGTTCGACTGGCTGCAGCGCAAGGGCGCCGTCGCGGAGGCGGAAATGCACCGCGTCTTCAACTGCGGCATAGGCATGGTCGCCGTGGTCGCGGCCGCCGATGCCCGGCGCGCGGCGCGCCGGCTGCGCGCCCTGGGCGAGACGGTCTACGAGATCGGCTTCATCGAGAAAGCAAAGGGCGCGGCCGAAGCGCGGGTCAGCTAGCCACCTTGTAAACGACGTCGTGCTCGCGCACCTGCTGGGTCACCTTGAGCCCGAAATCGTCGCTCGGCCCGACCGCGTCGACGGGCGCATGCTCCACCTGCAGGGACTCGACGCGCTGGCTGAAATCGGTGGTGTGCCCCTGGAAGTGGATTGTGTCGCCGATACGCAAGGTCCCCGTCTCGAGCTTGATGATGGCGACCGACGGCGCTCCGTAGAAGTGGATCACGACCCCGATGCGTTCGCCCGGCACGGGCCGCTCGGGCGCAATCGCGACCTGCGGCCTGGCTGCCTTCGGCGCGATGACCTTGCGTTTGGCTGCCTTCGGCGCCGCGCGCCTGACTGGCGCCTTGCGCGCGGGCTTTCCGGCCCGCTTCACGGTTTTCCTGCGCAGCGCCGGCCGCTTGGCGGGCGCCGTCCTGCGTTTGGGCTTGGACTTGGACTTCTTCCGGGTCGCCATGTGCATCCTCCTCGCCAGACGTGACGCGCTATTCTGTTCCTCTGGAACTGCGCCGCGCAAGGTAGATCCCCGCCAGCACGACGGCGCCGCCGGTTACTTGCAGCGCCACCAGCGGCTCGCCGAGGAGCAGCCACGCGAAGGCGGCCGCCATCACCGGCTGAAACAGCAGGCCGACCGCGGAGAACGCCGCCGGCAGGTGCGCAAGTGCGTAGGCGATGAGGCCCTGGCCTGCGGCATGCGAGACCCATGCCAGGCCGAGCAGGACCAGCCAGCCCGTGGCGCCGCCAGGCAGCAGGACCTCGCCCGAGGCAAGCGCCGCCGGCAGCAGCACGACGGCCGTCACGGTGCTGGTCACCGCCATCAGTTGCAGCGTCGCGGCGCCGCGGTCGCGCAGTCCCTTCACCGAAAGCAGGTACCAGGCGTAGAACATGGCCGTGACCACGCCCAGCGCGTCGCCGAGGCGCGCGCGCGGCGAGAAATCCAGGCTGGTGCGCACCAGCATGCCGACACCGGCGAGCGCCAGCGCGAGCGCGACGAGAAACAGCGCGCGCGGCTTCTGCCGCCACAGCACCCAGGCCGCCAGCGTGACGAAGATCGAGGCGAGGTTGGCGAGCAGCGTGGAATTGGCGACCGACGTGAACTGGATCGACCAGTGCCAGAACACGAGATCGCCGGCGAAAGCGAGCCCGGCGGCGGCGAGCAGCCGCCAGTTCGGGCGTAGCGCGGCACCGGCGCGCGGCGCAAGCGCGAACGCGACCCATAGCAGCGGTACTGCCAGGGCCACGCGCCAGAACGCGCTGGCCGTCGGCCCGACGTCGGCAAGGCGCACCCAGATCGGCGACAGGGCGATGAACGTCGCACCGCAGAACAAGGCGAGGAGGGCCGAAGCGCGCATGCGCGGATGGTAAACTTTCGCTGCTTCCCATGGCTGCGCCTCGCTTCGTTCATCTCCGGCTGCACAGCGAGTACTCGGTGACGGACGGCATCGTCCGGCTCGACGCGGCAGTCGAGCGTGCGGCGCGGGACGGCATGCCGGCGCTTGCCGTCACCGACAGCGCGAACGTCTTCGGCATGGTCAAGTTCTACCAGGCAGCGCGCGCCGCCGGCGTGAAGCCGGTCATCGGGGCCGACTGCTGGGTGCAGGGCGAATCCGCCGCCGACAAGCCGGGGCGCGTGCTCCTGCTGTGCGCCTCGCGCGCCGGCTATCTGCGCCTCTCGGATCTGCTGTCGCGAGCCTGGCTGCAGAACCAGCGCCAGGGGCGCGCGGAGATCGCGCGCCCCTGGTTGCACGAATGCGACAACGACGGCCTGATCGCGCTCTCGGGCGCCAGCGCGGGCGACGTGGGCGTCGCGCTCGGGGCCGGCAATGCGGCGGCAGCGGACCGGCTGGCGCGCGACTGGTCCGCGCGCTTTCCGGGGCGGTTCTATCTCGAGCTGCAGCGCGCCGGCTTCGCCCACGGGGAGACGCTGGTCGCGCGCAGCGTCGAGCTCGCCGCGCGCCTCGGCCTGCCGGTCGTCGCCACGCATCCGGTGCAGTTCCTCGCGCCCGAGGACTTCAAGGCGCACGAGGCGCGCGTGTGCATCGCGCAAGGCTACGTGCTCGGCGATCAGCGCCGGCCGCGGCAGTTCACGCCCGAGCAGTACCTGAAATCGCAGGAGGAGATGGCGCGGCTGTTCGCCGACGTGCCGCAGGCGCTCGACAACGCGCTCGAGATCGCGCGCCGCTGCAATCTGCAGATCGAGCTCGGCCGCAGCCGCCTGCCCGCGTTTCCCACGCCGCCGGGCGTGACCCTCGACCAGTACCTGCGCCGGCAGGCCGAGCAGGGGCTGGGGGCACGGCTCGCCAGGCAGTTTGGCGACGCGGCCGAGCGCGCGCGTGCGAAGGCGCGCTACCAGGAGCGCCTCGATTTCGAGATCCGCACCATCATCCAGATGGGTTTCGCCGGCTACTTCCTCATCGTCGCGGATTTCATTAACTGGGCGAAGCAGAACGGCGTGCCCGTGGGGCCGGGCCGCGGCTCCGGCGCCGGCTCGCTCGTCGCGTACTCGCTGGGCATCACCGATCTCGACCCGATCACCTACAACCTGCTGTTCGAGCGCTTCCTCAATCCGGAGCGGGTGTCGATGCCGGACTTCGACATCGATTTCTGCCAGGACGGGCGCGACAGGGTCATCGACTACGTACGGCGCAAGTACGGCGCCGACAGCGTTTCGCAGATCGCCACGTTCGGCACCATGGCGGCGCGCGCGGTGGTGCGCGACTGCGGCCGCGTGCTCGACCTGGGCTACAACTTCTGCGACCAGGTGGCGAAGCTGATTCCGGTGCAGCCCGGGCGCACGATCACGCTCGCCGATGCGCGTGCCATGGAGCCGCTGCTCGCGCAGCGCGAGAAGAAGGAAGACGAGGTCCGCGAGCTGCTTGCCCTGGGCGAGAAGCTCGAGGGGCTGACGCGCAACGTCGGCATGCATGCCGGCGGCGTGCTCATCGCGCCGGGCAAGCTCACGGACTACTGCCCGCTGTATGCGGCCGAGGGCGGCGTCAACGTGATCTCGCAGCTGGACAAGGACGACGTCGAGGCCGTGGGCCTGGTGAAGTTCGACTTTCTCGGGCTGACCACGCTGACCATCCTCGACTGGTCCGAGCGCTGCGTGCGCGAGATGGGCGATGCGCGGTTCGCGCTCGAGCGCATCCCGCTCGACGACAAGCCGACCTACCAGCTGCTGTCCGCGGGCAACACCACCGCCGTGGTCCAGCGGGAATCGCGCGGCATGCGCGACCTCATCAAGCGCGCGCGGCCCGACTGTTTCGAGGACGTCATCGCCCTGGTCGCCCTGTACCGGCCGGGTCCCATGGACCTGATCCCGGACTTCATCGCGCGCAAGCACGGCAGCCAGCGCGTCGAGTACCTCGACCCGCGCCTCGAGCCGATCCTGCGGCCCACCTACGGCATCATGGTCTACCAGGAGCAGGTGATGCAGATCGGCCAGGTGATCGGCGGCCTGACTCTGGGGGGCGCGGATCTGCTGCGGCGCGCGATGGGCAAGAAGAAGGCCGAGGAGATGGCCCAGCAGCGCGACGTGTTCGTTTCGGGCGCGGAGCGGAACGGCCTCTCCAGGGCCAAGGCGACGCAGCTTTTCGACCTGATGGAGAAGTTCGCGGGCTACGGCTTCAACCGCTCGCACGCCGCGGCCTATGCGCTGCTCGCCTACCAGACGGCGTACATGAAGACACACCACGCGGCGGCCTTCATGGCGGCGAACCTTTCGCTGGTGATGGGCGATACCGACAAGGTTCGCCAGTTCCACGAGGATGCGCTCGCCAACGGCCTGTCGGTGCTGCCGCCGGACATCAACGCGTCCGAGCACCGCTTCGTGCCGGTCGATGCGAAGACCCTACGCTACGGCCTGGGCGCGGTGCGCGGAACCGGCGAGTCGGCGATCGGCGCCATCGTGGAGGCGCGCAAGGCAGCGCCGTTCGCCGACCTGTTCGATCTCTGCCGGCGCGTGGACAAGCGCATCGTCAACCGGCGCGTCATCGAGGCGCTGGTGCGCGCGGGCGCCCTCGACGCGCTCGAGCCCAATCGCGCCAGCCTGCTCGCCACGGCGGGCCGCGCGCTCGAGGTGGCCGAGCAGCGCGAGCGCCAGGCGGCGCAGGTCAGTCTGTTCGGCGACGCCGCGGACGCCGGTGGCGCCGAAGGCGCGCTCGTCCCGGCGCAGGCCTGGGACCTGAAGCAGTTGCTGACGGAGGAGAAGGCGGCGCTCGGCTTCGCGCTGTCGGGCCACCTGTTTTCGGTGTACGAGCGCGACATTGCCGGTTTTCCGCGAGTGCCCCTGGCGCAGCTGGCCCCGGCCGAGCATCGGGTTTGGCTGTCGGGCATCGTCGCTTCGGCACGCACGCAGATGACGCGGCGCGGACGCATGATGGTGGTGATGCTGGACGACGGCAGTGCACAGCTGGAGCTGTCGGTGTTCAACGAGCTGTTCGAGAAGCATCGGGACAAGCTCAAGGAGGACGCGCTGCTCATCGTGCAGGGCAAGGCGCAGCGCGACGAGTTCTCCGGCGGGCTGCGCGTCACGGCGGACGAGCTCTACGACCTCGCGGCGCTGCGCGAGCGCTTTGCCGCGCGCCTGCGCCTGCAGATGAACGGCCACTCGGACGCGCGCCAGCTGATGGACGTACTCGCGCCGTATCGCGCGCCAGGGGCGTGCCCGGTGTACGTGCACTACGAGACCGGCGCGGCAGCCTGCGACGTCGCCCTGGGGGACGCATGGCGCGTGCGGCCGGACGGCCAGCTGCTCGAGCGTCTCGGCGCCTGGCTGACGCCGGAGAACGTGCAGGTTCTGTACTCGGGTGGCGCTTAGTCCTTGGCCCAGCGCACTGTGCACGCGTCGGCGCGCCACGCGCGGCGCACTTCCCGGTACCACGGGCACGGTACGCGTTCCGCAGGATCCAGGCGACGTTTCTCGGCGAGGAACTCAGCCAGCATGGGGTAGCAGGCTGCGGCCTGCGCACGCGTCGCGAGGGGCAGCAGCCGCGGCATGAAGGAGCCGCCTGCGCCGATTGCCAGATCGATCAGCCGGCCGCGCAGCTGCGCCGCGCTGGCGCACGCCCCGAGCGTGGCGCGCGTGCCGTATACGATGCGCAGGGCGACGAGCTCGCTGAATGCCCAGCGCAGGCACGTTTCGTTTTCCGGGAGGACGCGCCGCGCCTCCAGCAGGCGGAGGCGGCAGCGGTGCTCCGCGAGCGCGGCGCGGGCTTGGACCACGACCTCGTCGGAGCGCGGCGGCGGCACCAGCAGCTCAAGCTCGAAGCGCAACCCGCCGGGGTCATCATCCGGCAGTTCGGGGCGCGCGGGCGCGGCGGTCCGTGCGGCGCTGCGCGCCAGGGACTGCACGTCCAGCGTGAGGCTGTAGAACGGCCCGAACGCGCCGAAGCCGCCCACGGCTAGCCGGAACAGCTCCGGCGCGCGCTCGCGACTGGCGCGATGCAATTCGCCGGCCGCGGTCACCAGGGTCAAGGCATGCAGGTGCCGGACGATCGGCTCGCCGTCGGGCCCCGCGCAATTGGCCGCCACGCTCTCGCCTACGCCGCCGGGCAGGAACGCCGCGCCGACATGGGGCTCCAGGCAACGCCAGGCCACGCCCGCCTGCACTTCGAGCAGGCCGCGCTCGGCATCGTGGCGCAAGGTGCGGTTCAGGTCCGTGGCGTCGAAGCGCCCGGGGTACCCGCCGGCGGCGAGCATGAGCTTGCACAGATCGCCGGCCGAGTGCAGGCGGGGCGCGGTGAGCGGCAGCTGGGACGTCGCGAGCATGGCGGTCTCCGGCAATGGCAGTCGAGCCATTCTTGAACCGCCGTCTGCTGCGCCGCAATACCCGAACGGCGAAGTCTCGCTTTACGATACCGGCGGTTCCTGTCCCCGCGCGCCATGCCCCTGACCCGCCGCGTCGTCGATGCGCTGAAACGCTGCCTGCGCGCGCGCGGCATGACTTACGCCGCACTCGCACGCGAGCTGCGTCTCTCGGAGGCGAGCGTCAAGCGGCTGTTTTCCCGCCACACATTCACGCTGGCGCGCATGGAGCAGGTGCTGCGCGTGCTCGAGCTCGATCTGGCGGAGCTGGCGCGCATGACGCGCGGCGCCCAAAGCGAGGATGCGGAGCTCAGCCTGGAGCAGGAAACGCTGCTGGCGAGCGACGAGCGCTTGCTGTCCGTGTTCTGGCTGCTGCTGAACGCCTGGCGCTTCGCCGACATCGTCGAGGCCTTCGTCATCACCCGCACCGAGCTGACGCTGGCGCTCGCCAAGTTCGAGCGCGCCCGGCTCATCGACTGGGAGCCCGGCGAGCGGGTGCGCTTGCGCGTGGCGAAGGACTTCGTGTGGCGCGCCGGCGGCCCGGTCAAGAAGGCCTACGGCCTGCGCGTGACCGCCGAGTTCCTGCGCTCGCGGTTCAGCGGGCCGCTCGAGCTGCTGCGCTTCGAGGCGCGCGATCTTTCGCCCGCGTCGGCGGCGATGCTCAGGCGCCGGCTGGAGCGCGTTGCGGCCGAGTTCAGCGAGCTCGCCGAAGTGGATTCCGGGCTGCCGGCGCGCCGGCGGGAGGGCGTTGGCCTGCTGCTCGCCTGCCGGCCATGGGCATTTTCCGCAATGAACGCGCTCAAGCGGCGCGCGCCCGAGCGCGATCAGGCGCTCGGCCAGCGCTCGAACCGGGCGTAATGGCGCGCATGCTCTGGCGCGGGCGAGCCGCAGTCGACGTGCTCGACGCGCGCCAGCGGTGGGCCGCGCCGGATCCATGCCAGCAGGGCGTCGAGCGCCGCCGAGCCGCCCTGGGCGACGGCCTCTACGTCGCCGCCGGCGCGGTTTCGCACCCAGCCGGTGATGCCCAGCCGTTCGGCTTCACGGCTCATGGCGTCGCGGAACCCGACTCCTTGAACCCGGCCGCGGATGCACAGACGAATTGTGCGTACTTGCAAGACTTCTCCGGCGCGCAACGTCGGGCACTGAAAGCCCCGGCGCTCCATGGTAAGCTCAAGAGAAATTTTATCCTCCCATCCGGCTCGGGCGGAAGGACGAGAGCAAAGGGGGCGACTCGATGCGCGCAGCTCTGATCGTCGTTGCGATTGTGGTTTTGGCGGGTTTTCTCGCGGTCGCCGTCGTGCTGCCGCAGATGGCGGGCAGCGAGTCAAGAGAGGCGGCGCAGGCGCTGATCGCGGGCGCGGACAGCGCGCGGCAGCAGATTGCGGCGGCAGCGCAGAAGGCGGGCCAACTCACCGGAACGGGCAAGGATCTCAAGCTGCCGGCACGCACCGATCCCAAGCACGGCGAGCTCAAGTGGATCATCGAGCCGAACGGCGCGATCCGCGGCTGGAACGAGAAGAACGCGATCGAAATCTCGATCACGCCCACGCTGCAAGGGGGCGCCGTGACGTGGAACTGCCGTGGTTACCCGATCACGGCGATGCCGGCGAGCTGCGGCGGCAAGTCCTGACCCCCGGCGCCTGGCGGCGCCGATTGCCTACAGCAGCACGATGATCGCCGCCGCGATCAGGCCGGTGACGGCACCCGCGGCCACGACCAGCGTATCGCGCGTCCGCCAGCCGCCGCTCAAGGCGGTCGATGTCGTCTGCATGCTGAGCCCCAGGGGGCCGTTGCCCGCGGGGTCGCGCGCCAGCGCCGCATCGCTCAGCGCCACCAGCCGCTGCGTCGCTTCCAGCGAATCGAAGGTGCGCGACAGGCCGCGCGCCGGGGTCGCGTCCGGCGCCGGGGTCGCGTCCTCCACGCGACGCGAGCGCTCCAGGGTCTGCGCGAGAACGGCGCTCTTCACTTCCTTGTCCACGACTGTCGGCGCCGGTCCGGCCGCGAGCGTCCCCAGCGGCAGCGTCGACGTCGCCCCGGTTGCGGCGCCCTGCGCCTGCAGCTCGCATTGGCGCAGGGCGCGCGCGACCTCGGCGGCGCTCTGGAAGCGCTCTTCGAGCGATTTCGCCAGCATGCCGGCGACGATGCCATCGAGCGCAGCCGGCGACGCCGGGTTGAGCGCGCTCGGCGCCGGTGGCACGAAGTTCACGATCTGGTACATCACGGCGTTGACGCTCTCGCCGGTAAAGGGCGTCGCGCCGGTCAGCATTTCGTACAGGATCACGCCCAGCGAAAAGATGTCCGTGCGATGGTCGGCACGCTTGCCGATCACCTGCTCGGGCGACATGTACTTCGGCGAGCCCATCATCATGCCGGTCTGCGTCTGCACGTTCGACGAGCGCATGCGCGCGATGCCGAAATCGGTGATCTTCACGGCGCCGTTCTCCGGCACCATGATGTTGGCGGGCTTGATGTCCCGGTGCACCACGCCGCGCTCGTGGGCGTACGCGAGGCCTTCCGCGACCTGCGCGGCGATGGACAGCGCGCGCGGCACGGGCAGCGGCTTGCCGGGCAGCAGCAGCGTGCGCAGTTCGGCGCCGTCGATGCACTCCATCGCCATGTAGCACTCGGTATCGGTCTTGCCGATGTCGTAGACGGTGACGATGTTGGGATGGTTGAGGCCGCCCGCCGCGCGCGCCTCCTGGTAGAAGCGCTTTTCGTACATCTCCGCGCCGTCGCGGTCCATCCCCATGTTGATGGTCTTGATGGCGACGATGCGCTCCAGCATCGGGTCCTTCGCCTTGTAGACGATGCCCATGGCCCCGCGGCCGATCTCGGCGAGGACTTCGAAGCGGCCGAGTTTTTCCTCCTCCATGGCGATGGCCCGGCGGCTAGCGGCCGAACTTCAGCGCGCGAAACACCGGGCCCCAGATCGGATGTCCCGCCTCGGCGGCGCTGAGTTCCAGGTTTGGATTGATTGCCAGCGCCCGCCGAAACTCCACCAGGCATGCGGACGGGCGACTGGAGACGCAGTTGATGAAAGCAAGGTACTTGTGAACCTTGACGCG
>CAZAEG010000204.1:0-3411 GCA_964484035.1 uncultured Enterobacteriaceae bacterium
CGCGCGAGCCGCACGGCTAGGCCGCACCCGGTTCTACGGCTCGGTGGTGCCCGCGGACAGTTTCCGCGAGGACGTCATCGAGGGCCTGTCGCAGCCGCAGAAGGCGCTGCCGCCGAAGTACTTCTACGATGCCGAAGGCAGCCGCCTCTTCGACCGCATCTGCCGCCTCGAGGAGTACTACCCGACGCGCGCCGAGCTCGCGCTGACGCGCGCGCACCTCGCCGACATCGCGCGCTTCGCCGGCCGTGGCTGCGAGCTGATCGAGTACGGCAGCGGCGCAAGCCTCAAGACCCGGCTGCTGCTGCGCGCGCTGCGCCCGTCGGTCTACGTGCCCGTCGACATCTCGCACTCGGCGCTTGCGGCCGCGGCGCGCCGCCTGTCGCGCGAATTCGCCTGGCTGCACATCTTCGCCGTCGTCGGCGATTTCTCGCAGCCGTTGCGCTTGCCCGTGTACCGCGCGCGCGCCGGCCGGCGCCGCGTCGTGTACTTCCCGGGCTCGACCATCGGCAACCTGACGATGCAGGAGGCGCAGGCCTTCCTCGCCATGAGCCGCGCGCAGGTGGGCGCCGGCGGCGCCATGCTGATCGGCGTCGACCTGAAGAAGGACGCCAACGTCCTGCACGCGGCCTACAACGACGCGCGCGGCGTCACGGCGCGCTTCAACCTGAATCTGCTCGCGCGCATCAATCGTGAGCTCGGCGCGGACTTCGACCCGCGGCGCTTCCGTCACTACGCCTTCTACAATGCGCCGCTCGGGCGCGTCGAAATGCACCTGGTGTCGCTCGCCCGGCAGGCGGTGCGCATCGGCCGGCACCGCTTTGCGTTCGATCGCGGCGAGACCATCCACACCGAGAACTCGTGCAAGTACTCGGCGGAGGAATTTCGCGCGCTGGCTGCTGAAGCCGGCTTCCGCGGCGCGAAGCTCTGGCAGGACCGCCGGCGGCGGTTCTCGCTGCACGGCCTGGTGGCGGCCTAAATGGGGACAGACCCCATTTACGCCGCTCCGATGCGCGCCGCGCGCGAGCGGTGGCCGGCGGCCTTCGAGATGCGCTCGGCGGTCTCCTTGATGAGCGGTCCCCACTGCGCCTTCATGCGGTCCGCGGGCGTCGACAGCGAGAGCGCGGCGATCAGCTGACCGGCGTCGTCGCGCACGCCCGCGGCGACGCAGCGCACGCCGATCTCGGCTTCCTCGTTGTCCGTGGCCCAGCCCTGGCGCTGCGTGCGCTCGAGGTCGCGCTCCAGGAGCTGCAGATTGGCGAGGGTGTTGCGGGTGTGCGCGGCGAGTCCGGTGCGCTTGGCATACTCGCGCAGGCGCGCGAAGCCGTCCTCCAGCAGGAAAAGCTTGCCCGCGGCGGTGATGTGCAGGGCGGCGCGCGCGCCGATGACGTGCACCACGCGCATCGCCGAGCGGCCCGAGGACGTGCGCTCGACGTAGACGATCTCGTCGTCGTGGCGCACCGACAGGTTCACCGTTTCTCCCGTGTGCGCGTGCAGCTCGCGCATCACCGGCAGCGCCAGCTCGCGTACGCTGATGCGCGAGCGCACCATGTTGCCGAGCTCGAGCAGCCGCATGCCCAGGCGGTAGGTGCCCGGCTCGAGACGATCGACGAGGCGCCCGCCCGACATCGCCGCCAGGATGCGATGGGCGGTGGAAGGGTGCAGGCCGGCGTACTGCGCCACCTGCTTCAGGCCGAGCGGCTCGGGGTGCGCGGCGAGCACGTCGAGCAGCGTCATCATGCGGTCGATGACCTGGATCGGGCCCTTTTCGTCGCCGTTCGCCGCGCTCATGGCAGGGTGATTCTATCTCACGATGTGAAACGCGCGTGCTAACATCCACGCGCATGCCGGTGGTGACGAACATCGACGATCTGCGCCGCATGGCGCAAAGGCGCGTCGCCAAGGCGGTGTTCGATTACGTCGACCGCGGTTCATACGACGAGGCGACGATGCGCGCCAACCGCGCCGATCTCGAGGCGCTGCGTTTCCGCCAGCGCGTTGGCATCAACGTCGACAACCGCACGACGCGCAGCACGATGGCGGGCCAGGAGGTCGCGATGCCGGTGGCGATCGCCCCCGTCGGGCTCACCGGGCTGAACTGGGCGGACGGCGAGATTCTCGGCGCGCGCGCCGCGGAGAAATTCGGCATTCCGTTCACGCTGTCCACCATGTCGATCTGCTCGATCGAGGACGTGGCGGGCGAGGTGGCGAAGCCGTTCTGGTATCAGCTCTACGTTTTCCGCGACCGCGGCTTCGCCGCCTCGCTCATCGAGCGCGCCAAGGCGGCGAAGTGCTCCGCGCTGGTGATGACGCTCGACCTGCAGATCCAGGGCCAGCGCCACATGGACCTGAAGAACGGCCTCACCGTGCCGCCGCGGCTCACGCCGGGCACCCTCCTCGACGTGATGGGCAAGCCCGGCTGGGTGCTGAACGTGCTCACGGGCCGGCGCAAGTCCTTCGGCAACCTGGAGGGGCGCATTCCCGACGCCAAGACGCTGACCACCCTCGGCCAGTGGATCGCCGGGCAGTTCGACCCGACGCTGTCGTGGAAGGACGTGGAGTGGGTCAAGAACCTCTGGGGCGGGAAGCTCATCCTCAAAGGCATCCTCGACCCCGAGGACGCGAAGATCGCGGCTTCGACCGGCGCCGACGCCATCGTGGTATCCAACCACGGCGGGCGCCAGCTCGACGGCACGGTGTCCTCGATCCGCGCGCTGCCCGAAGTGGTGCAGGCGGTGGGCGACCGGATCGAAGTGCTGTTCGACGGCGGCATCCGTTCGGGGCAGGACGTGCTGCGCGCGCTCGCGCTCGGCGCCCGGGGCACGATGATCGGCAAGTCCTTCGCCTGGGGGCTGGGGGCGATGGGCGAGGCGGGCGTCACCAAGGTGCTCGAGATCCTGCAGAAGGAGCTCGACGTCACGATGGCATTGTGCGGCCTGCGGGACGTGAAGGACGCGAGCCCGGCGATCCTGCGCGGTGCTTAGCCCGGGCCGCGAACCTGCCGGGGTCGAGCGCGCCGGCGAGCGCCGCCTCCAGCGGCAGGGGCTCGCCTTCCATCCGGCTGGCGAGCAACTCCGCGCCCAGGCCGGCCCACAGCAGGCCACGCGACCCATAGGCGAACGCGCCGTAGAGCGCGGCATCGTCTTCGAGCGGACCGATGAGCGGCAGCCGGTCGCGCGCCACGCTGCGAAACGCGGTGCGCCCCTGCAGCGACGCGGCATCGAGGCCCGCGGCCGCGCCCGGAATGATGCTCTCGAGACGCGCCAGATTGCTCTCGTGGCTGTCCGCCCGCACCGAGGCGTCACTGTCCTCGAGATCGAAGCTCGCGCCGATGACCGTAATGCCGTCGACCGGCGGCAGCACCAGGCCGCCGCGCAGCAGGACGCAGCGCAGCGGCTCGATGGGGGGCAGATA
>CAZAEG010000205.1:0-6733 GCA_964484035.1 uncultured Enterobacteriaceae bacterium
GGCGAAGCCGCTCGGCACCACCAGCGCCGCGCTCGGAAAGCGCGCCTGGAAGCGGAATGCGATCGGGATCATGGACTTCGAGGTGGCGCCGCTGCCGTGCAGGAACACGAACAGGTGCTGGGGACGATGCTCCGGGGTCGGTCCGAAGCGGAAGATCTTGCCGGGCATGCGGGGACGGGGGGCGCGGACATTCTCGCCCCATTGCTCGCCGCCTGTAAACAGCCTCAATAGAGCGGCGCGGGATCGGGCAGCGCCGGGTGCGCCAGGGGCGCGACCGCCGCGCGCCCGGCGATGAAATCCGCGGCCGCGCGCGCGACTGCATCGTCCTCGAGTATGCGCCCATGTCCCAGGCCGCGCGTGCTGAGCAGGCGCGCGCCGGGCCAGTGCTGCGCCACGGCCGCGCCGTGGCGCCCCGGCCCCCGGGCGTCGCCGCGGGCGTGGATCACGAGGGCGTCGGCGCCGACGCGCGGCGCGACGCGCGCGAGCTCGAGCTCGGCCCAGCGCACGCCGAAGCGCTCCTCGATCGCCGCCTGCATGGCGCGGCGCACGCGCTCCGGGATCGCGAGCCAGCGCGCGAAGCCCCGCGAGTAGCCGACCAGGTCCGAGGGCGGGCTGATGAGCACGGCGCGCTCGAGCGCCAGGCCGCGCGCGAGGGCGATGGCGGCCGCCGGCCCGCCCAGAGAATGCGCGATCACCGCGCGCACGTCGCCATGGTGGCGCGCCACCGCGGCGAGCGCGTCGGCGAAATCGGGCAGGCCGGTGAGGCGCCCCTCGGACAGCCCGTGCGCCGGCTGGTCGTAGGCGACGACGCGGTAGCCGGCGGCGACGAGCGCCGGCACGAAGCGGCGCATCTGCGTCGCGCGGCCGCCCCAGCCATGCGCGAGCAGCACCGCCGGCGCGTCGCGTGGTCCCCAGCGCCAGGTCGCGAGGTGGCGCCCGCGGTGCAGCACGTAGCTCACGCGCGCATCGAGCAGGTCGAACACCTCCGCGCTCGGGGAGCGCGGCAGCGGCGGCGTGAGGAACAGGCGCTCTGCCCACATGCCGGCGAAGCCCGGCGCAAGCAGCGCGGAAGTGCGCAGGCCGATGCGCCGCGCGAGTGTTTCAAACATAAAGCGAACGTTCGTGCTATTTACGCGCGAAAGCGACGAAGTCTGAGCCATGGAATCTCCTCTCGGGTTAGCGGGCGGTCGCCCGCAGGCGCGGCTGCGCCGGGGCGGTGTGGCGGGCGATGAGGGCGTCGAAGGCGGTCAGCGCGCGCTTGCGCGCTTCGCGGTCGCCGAGCAAACGCCCGTGGTTGTGGCTGGCGAGCACGATGCCGAGCATCTCGAAGGCAATCTGCTCGGGGTCGGTATCGGTCTGCAGATGCCCTTCCTCGATGGCGAGTCGCACTGCGCGCTGCGAAACGCCGATGCCGCGGCGCTGCATCTCGACCGCCGCGTCGCGGATCGGTCCGGGACGGTCGTCGTACTCGTGGGCGGTGGAAATCATGATGCAGCCGCCCGGGGTCGCGGTCTGCAGCGTCCAGTCCAGCCAGCGCTCGAACAGGGCCCGCAGGCGCGGCAGGCCGCGGTCGATCTTCAGGGCCGGCACCAGCACTTCTTCGCCGTATTGCCGCGCGCCGTGCTCGAGCACCGCGAGCTGCAGGCCCTCGCGCGAGCCGAAGTGCGCGAACAGGCCCGACTTGGACATGCCCGTGGCCTCGGCCAGGGTGCCGATGGTCAGTCCCTCGAGTCCGAGGCGGCGCGCGATCCTCAGCGCTTCATCGAGGATCGTGGCGCGTGTCTGCTCGCCTTTGCTGGGTCTGTCCACGGCCAAAAAATAGTACGAACGTTCGTAATTGTCAAGCGGCCCGTTTTCGCGCTCCCTCGAGCACGTGCTTCAGGGCGCGACCGGTATGGCTGTCGCCATTGCGAGCCACGGCCTCGGGCGTGCCCTGGGCGACGATGCGGCCGCCGCCATCCCCGCCCTCGGGGCCGAGGTCGATGACCCAGTCGGCAGTCTTGATGACGTCCAGGTTGTGCTCGATCACCACCACCGTGTTGCCTGAGTCGCGCAAGCGGTGCAGCACTTGGAGGAGCATCTTGATGTCGTGGAAATGCAGCCCGGTGGTCGGCTCGTCCAGGATGTACAGCGTGCGGCCCGTGTCGCGCTTGGACAGCTCGAGCGAGAGCTTGACGCGCTGCGCCTCGCCGCCCGAGAGCGTGGTCGCCGCCTGACCGAGTTGCGCGTAGCCCAGGCCGACATCGAGCAGGGTCTGCAGTTTCCTGGCGATCACAGGCACGGCGCCGAAGAACGCGTGCGCCTCGCGCACCGTCAGTCGCAGCACGTCGTGGATGGTCTTGGTCTTGTAGCGGATCTCGAGCGTCTCGCGGTTGTAGCGCGTGCCGTGGCAGACGTCGCAGGGCACGTAGATGTCGGGCAGGAAGTGCATCTCCACCTTGATCAGGCCGTCGCCCTGGCACGCCTCGCAGCGCCCGCCCTTCACGTTGAACGAGAAGCGCCC
Organism: uncultured Enterobacteriaceae bacterium; assembly: GCA_964484035.1. Classification (GTDB taxonomy): domain Bacteria; phylum Pseudomonadota; class Gammaproteobacteria; order Burkholderiales; family SG8-39; genus JAABQT01. The sequence continues at coordinate 2,504 of CAZAEG010000205.1, forward strand.
CGCGTCGTAGCCGCGCGCACGCGCCTCCGGCACGCCGGCGTAGAGCTCGCGGATGGGCGCGAACAGGCCCGTGTAGGTCGCGGGATTCGAGCGCGGCGTGCGCCCGATCGGGCTCTGGTCGACGCTCACCACCTTGTCGAAATGCTCCAGTCCGGTGACCGCCTCGTGCGGCGCCGGCTCCTCCGCGCTGCCATGCAGGTGGCGCGCGAGCGCGCGGTACAGCGTGTCGTTCACGAGGGTGGATTTGCCCGAGCCGGAGACGCCGGTCACGCACACGAGCAGGCCCACGGGCAACTCGAACTCCATCTGCTTGAGGTTGTTGCCGCTCGCCCCCGCGACGCGCAGCAGCTGGCGCGGATTGCGCCGCTGGCGCCGCTGCGGCACCTCGATCGTTTGACGGTGGGACAGATATTGCCCTGTGAGCGATTGCTCACTTGCGAGAATAGCCGCAGGAGGTCCTTCGGCAACGATGCTGCCGCCGGCTTCGCCCGCACCGGGGCCCATGTCCACGACATGATCTGCGGCGAGGATGGCCTCGGCGTCGTGCTCGACCACGATCACCGAGTTGCCGAGGTCGCGCAGGTGCTTCAGCGTCTCGATCAGTCGCGCATTGTCGCGCTGGTGCAGTCCGATCGAGGGCTCATCGAGGACGTACAGGACGCCCGTCAGGCCCGAGCCGATCTGGCTCGCCAGCCGGATGCGCTGCGCCTCGCCGCCGGAGAGCGTCTGCGCCGCGCGCTCGAGGCTCAGGTAGTCGAGGCCGACGTTGACGAGAAAGCCGAGCCGGCCGGCGATCTCCTTCACGATCTTGTCGGCGACCGCGGCGCGCGCGCCCGGCAGTGTCAGGGTGCGAAAGAACCCCTGCAGCTGCCGCAGCGGCCAGCACGACAACTCGTGGAGGGTCGTTTCGGCGACGCGCACATGGCGCGCCTCGCGCCGCAGCCGGGTGCCGCCGCAGTCCGGGCAGCTGCGCGTATTGCGGTACTTCGCCAGCTCTTCGCGCACCACGCTCGAATCCGTCTCCCGGTAGCGGCGCTCGAGGTTCGGCACCACGCCCTCGAAGGCGTGTTCCTTCACCGTGCTGCGCCCGCGCTCGTTCAGGTAGCGAAAGGCGATGCGCTCGGCTCCGGAGCCGTACAGCACCCGGCCCTGCACCTCGTCGGCGAGCGCTTCCCACGGCGTCTCGATGTCGAATCCGTAGTGCGCGGCGAGCGATTGCAGCAGCGTGTAGTAGAAGTGGTTGCGCCGGTCCCAGCCGCGAATCGCGCCCCCCGCAAGGCTCAGGTTGGGGTGAGCGACCACGCGCTTCGGGTCGAAGAATTCGATCGCGCCCAGGCCGTCGCAGCGCGGGCAGGCGCCGGCCGGATTGTTGAACGAGAACAGCCGCGGCTCGAGCTCGGCGAGCGCGTAGCTGCACGCCGGGCAGGCGAACTTCGCCGAGAACAGGTGCTCGCGGCCGGACGCCGTCTCCACGGCGACGGCGCGCCCGTCGGCGTGGCGCAGCGCCGTCTCGAAGGATTCCGCCAGACGCTGCTTCGCCTCCGGGCGCACCGCGAGGCGGTCGACCACCACGTCGACCGAGTGCTTCGCGTTCTTCGCCAGCCTGGGCGCCGCGTCGAGCTCATGGACTTGGCCATCGACGCGCACCCGCGTGAAGCCTTGCGCACGCAGCTCGTCGAGCAGGTCGGCCTGCTCGCCCCGGCGTCCCGCCACCACCGGCGCGAGCACCATGAGGCGCGTGTCCGCGGGCAGGGCGAGCACGTGGTCCACCATCTGGCCGACCGACTGCGATTGCAGCGCCAGGCCGTGATCGGGGCAGTAGGGCGTGCCGACGCGCGCGAACAGCAGCCGCAGGTAGTCGTGGATCTCGGTGACCGTGCCGACCGTGGAGCGCGGATTGTGGCTGCCCGACTTCTGCTCGATGGCGATCGCCGGCGACAGGCCCTCGATGAGGTCGACGTCGGGCTTTTCCATCAACTGCAGGAACTGGCGCGCGTAGGCCGACAGCGACTCCACGTAGCGGCGCTGGCCCTCGGCATACAGCGTGTCGAAGGCGAGCGAGGATTTTCCCGAGCCCGACAGCCCGGTGATCACCACCAGGCGGTTGCGCGGCAGCTCGACGCTCAGGTTCTTCAGGTTGTGCGTGCGCGCGCCGCGGATGCGCAGGGTGCCGTGATTGTCCATCGCGCCGGGAGGCGAAAGTAAACTTGCTACTATAACGAGTTCCGGATCCAGGTTTCCAGCTTTCCTTCTTCCGCAATGGATGCCCAGCGCATGAGCGCGCAGGAGCTGCGGGCGGGCGCCTCGCTCGCCGGCATCTTCGGCCTGCGCATGCTCGGCCTGTTTCTCATCCTGCCGGTGTTCGCGGTGCACGCGCCACGGCTCGCGGGCGGCGACAACCTGGTGCTGGTCGGCGTGGCGCTCGGCGCCTACGGCCTGGTGCAGGCGATACTGCAAGTGCCGTTCGGCATGGCCTCCGATCGCTGGGGCCGCAAGCGCGTGATGGTGATCGGCCTGCTGATCTTCGCCGCCGGCAGCTTTCTCGCCGCGGGAGCCGAGGACATCTGGACGGCGATCGTCGGCCGCGGCCTGCAGGGCGCGGGCGCGATCTCGGCGGTGGTGATGGCGCTCGCCGCGGACCTGACGCGCGACCAGCATCGCGTCAAGACGATGGCGATGATCGGCGCCACGATCGGCTTCAGCTTCGCGCTGTCGCTGGTGACGGCGCCTGCGCTCTATCACTGGATCGGCATGGGCGGTCTGTTCGCGCTCACCGGCGTGCTGGCGCTCGCCGCCATCGGCGTCATCGCCTGGCTGGTGCCCGATGCGCCGCGGCGCGCAGCGGCGAGCGCGGCCGGCGCGCCCGGCGCGCTGCGCACGGCGTTGCTCGACCCGCAGCTCCTGCGGCTCAATGCCGGCATCTTCGTGCTGCACCTGGTGCAGATGGCGATGTTCGTCGTGGTGCCGCCGCTGCTCGTCGCCTCCGGCCTGGCGCTCGCGGCGCACTGGAAGATCTACCTGCCGGTGGTGCTCGCCTCGTTTGCGCTGATGCTGCCGCCCGTGCTGCACGCCGACCGGCGCAACGCGGGGCGCAGCGTCATGCTGGGCGCGATCGCGCTGCTGATCGTGGCGGAAGCCGGGCTGACGCTGTCCGGGCCGCACATCGCGCTCCTTGCGCTGCTGCTGCTCGGCTTCTTCTGCGCCTTCAACGTGCTCGAGGCGCTGATTCCTTCGCTGGTGTCGCGCCTCGTGCCGGCGCAGGCGCGCGGCGCGGCGATCGGCGTCTACAACACGAGCCAGACGCTGGGCCTGTTCTGCGGCGGCCTGCTGGGCGGCTGGGTCGCGAGCCGCTATGGCCCGGCCGCGGTGTTCGGCGTGTGCGCGGCGCTGGCGCTGGCCTGGCTCGGCATCGCCTACGGCATGCGTCCGGTCAACCGGATCGGCGGTGAGTCGTTTACGATGGGTACGGTCAAAGGGAGGTAGCCATGGCATCGGTCAACAAGGTCATCGTAGTGGGCAACCTGGGCGCGGATCCGGAAACGCGGTACCTGCCGAGCGGCGAAGCGGTCACCAACATCCGCGTCGCCACCACCGACCGCTGGAAGGACAAGGCGAGCGGCGAGATGAAGGAAGCGACCGAGTGGCACCGCATCGCCTTCTTCGGCCGGCTGGCGGAGATCGCGGGCGAGTACCTGAAGAAGGGCTCGCAGGTGTACGTCGAGGGCAGCCTGCGCACGCGCAAGTGGCAGGACAAGGACGGCCACGACCGCTACAGCACGGAGATCCGCGGCGACGTGATGCAGATGCTCGGCTCGCGCGCGGGCGCGGGCGAGCCGCGCGCGGTCCCGGGGGGCGCCGAGGCCGGCGAATCGCGCACCGAGCCGCCGGCGCGGCCGGCGGCGAAGAAGCCGGCGGGCAAGTTCGACGACATGGCCGACGACATCCCGTTCTAGGCGCCGTTGGCGCTATAATTCGCGCCAATTCAGGAACTTGCCAGGCAACGATGCCGATCTACGAGTACCGGTGCACGGACTGCGGTTTTCAGGACGAGTACCTGCAGAAGCTCTCCGAAGCGCCGCTGACGGCCTGCCCGTCCTGCGGCAAGGCGACGTATCGCAAGCTGGTGAGCGCCGCGGGCTTCCAGCTGAAGGGCAGCGGCTGGTACGCGACGGATTTCAAGGGCGCCGGGAAGCCGGCGGCGGCGCAAGCCGAGCCGCAGGGCGAAGCCAA
>CAZAEG010000206.1:0-5270 GCA_964484035.1 uncultured Enterobacteriaceae bacterium
ATCAAGGCGAACATTCCCACGCGCATCGCGTTCCAGGTGGCGAGCCGCGTCGATTCGCGCACCATCCTCGACCAGCAGGGGGCGGAGGCGCTGCTCGGCGCGGGCGACATGTTGTACCAGCCCGCGGGCACCGGCCTCGCGCAGCGCGTGCACGGCGCCTTCGTCGGCGACCACGAGGTGCACAAGGTGGTGGACCACCTGAGATCGCTCGCCTCGCCCGAGTATCTGGAGGATGTACTCGACCCCGGCGCGGGCGAGGACCTCGCCGGCAACGGCATGGGCGATGAAGGCGGCGAGAAGGACGCGCTCTACGACCAGGCGGTGGAGATCGTGCTGCGCACGCGCCGGCCCTCGATTTCCCTGGTGCAGCGCCACCTGCGCATCGGCTACAACCGGGCGGCGCGCCTCATCGAGGACATGGAGCGCGCCGGAATGGTGTCGGCAATGCAGTCCAACGGCAATCGCGAGGTGCTGGTGCCCGCGAAGGCGGAGTAGGGATGCGCCGCTTCATGCTCGTCGCGCTGGCGCTGCTGCTCGCACCCGGGCTCGCGCAGGCGGACCCGATGGAGCGCTTCCGTGAATTCCTGCGCGGTACGCAGAGCGCGCGCGCGGAGTTCGAGCAGAAAGTCTACGATCGCGAGCGACGTCTCACGCAGGTGTCGCAAGGGACGTTCTCGTTCCTGCGCCCGGGGCGCTTCCGCTGGAGCACCCGCAAACCCTACGACCAGGAGATCGTCGGCGACGGCGAGCGCGTCTGGATCCACGACCCCGACCTCAATCAGGTGACGGTGCGCAAAATGGCGCAGGCGCTCGGCTCGACACCCGCGGCGCTGCTTGCTGGCGCCGCGGACGTCGAGCGCGCCTTCCAGTTCGCCGACGGCGGGCGGCGCGACGGCCTGGAGTGGCTCGAGGCGGTGCCGCGGGAGAAGGATGCCGGCTTCGAGCGCATTCGCCTGGGGCTGGGCGCGCAAGGCGTCGAGGCGATGGAGCTCGCCGACCACTTCGGGCAGACCACGGTGCTGCGCTTCGGCGCGCTCGAGCGCAACCCGCCGCTCGCGGCGGGCGAATTCCGCTTCGTGCCGCCCAAGGGCGCGGATGTCCTCGGCCAGTGATCTGTTCGGCACGGCAGCCCCCACCGCGCCGCTGGCAGAACGGCTGCGGCCCCGGTCGATCGACGAGGTGCTCGGCCAGCGGCATCTGCTCGGGCCGGGCGGGCCGCTGCGGCTCGCTTTCGAGTCGGGCAAGCCGCATTCGATGATCCTGTGGGGGCCGCCCGGCACCGGCAAGACTACGCTCGCCCGGCTCATGGCCCAGGCCTTCGCCGCCGAATTCATCGCGTTGCCGGCGGTGCTTTCCGGCGTGAAGGATATCCGCGAGGCGGTGCAGCGCGCCGAGGACGCGCTCGCGGCACACGGCCGGCCCACGATCCTGTTCGTCGACGAGGTGCACCGCTTCAACAAGGCGCAGCAGGACGCATTCCTGCCATACGTGGAGAAGGGGTTGTTCACCTTCATCGGCGCCACCACCGAGAACCCGTCCTTCGAGGTGAATTCGGCGCTGCTGTCGCGCGCCACGGTGTACGTGCTGGAGAGCCTCTCGGCGCAGGACCTCGGCGCGCTGCTCGAGCGAGCGGGACTCGAGGCTGACGCCGGCGCGCGCGAGCGCCTGGTCGGCTTCGCCGACGGCGATGCGCGGCGGCTCCTGAACGCGGTGGAGATCCTGCAGAACGCCCGCCCGAGCGGCGCCATCGACGCCGCCTTCGTCGAATCGACGCTGGCGAAGAACCTCAGGCGCTTCGACAAGGGCGGCGAGCAGTTCTTCGACCAGATCTCGGCGCTGCACAAGGCGGTGCGCGGCTCGGACGCGGACGCGTCGCTGTACTGGCTGGTGCGCATGCTCGACGGCGGCGCCGATCCCCTGTACCTCGCGCGGCGCATCGTGCGCATGGCGGTGGAGGACGTGGGCCTCGCCGACCCGCGCGCGCTTGGCCTGGCGCTCGATGCCGCGCAGACCTACGAGCGCCTGGGCTCGCCCGAGGGCGAGCTCGCGCTCGCCGAGGCGGTGCTCTACCTGGCGGTGGCCGCCAAGTCGAACGCGGTCTACAACGCCTATAATGCCGCGCGCGCCTTCGTGCAGGAGGACGGCACGCGGCCGGTGCCGCTGCACATCCGCAACGCGCCCACCCGGCTCATGAAGGACCTCGGCTACGGCAAGGACTACCGCTACGCGCACGACGAGGCCGATGCCTTCGCCGCGGGCGAGAACTACTTTCCCGAGGGCATGCCGGCGCTCGAGTGGTACAAGCCCACGGATCGCGGACTGGAGCAGAAGATCCGCGAGAAGCTCGAGGACCTGCGGCGGCTGAATGCCGAGGCGCGCGCGAAGAAGAAGACATGATCGACATCCAACTACTCAGGACCGACATCGATGGCGTGGCGAAGCGTCTCGCGACGCGCGGGTACGAGCTCGACATCTTGGGCTTTCGCGAGCTCGAGGATCAACGCAAGAGGATCCAGACCGATACGGAGTATTTTCAGTCTCAGCGTAACGCGTTGTCGAAACAGATTGGTCAAGCGAAGGCGAAGAAGGATCAGAAGCGCGTCGACGAACTGATGAGCCAGGTCGCCGAGTCTGGCGACAAGCTGAAGAGGATGGAAGTCGAGAACGAAGCGTTGCAGTCGACGCTGCGCGAGTTCGTCTCGCTGATCCCGAACCTGCCGCACGAGAGCGTTCCGCTGGGAAGTTCCTCGGAGCAGAACAGGGAGGAGCGGCGCTGGGGTGAACCGCGCAAGTTCGACTTTCGCGCCAGAGACCACGTCGACGTCGGCACGCCCCTGGGCCTCGATTTCGAGACCGGCGCCCGGCTCGCCGGCGCGCGCTTCGCGGTGATGAAGGGCGGGCTCGCGCGCCTGCACCGCGCGCTCGCGCAGTTCATGCTCGACGTGCATACGGCCGAGCACGGATACACCGAGGTGTACACGCCCTACATGGTGAGCGGCGCGTGCGCCGACGGTGTTTCCAGCCTCGCCAAGTTCAAGGACGATCTATTCAAGCTCGAAGACCGAGACCTCTACCTCATCCCCACCGCCGAGTACCCGGTCACCAATTTCGTGCGCGAGCAGATCCTGCCGCTCGAAGCGCTGCCGATGAAGTTCGTGTGCCACTCGCCGTGCTTCCGCTCGGAAGCGGGCGCCGCGGGCAAGGACACGCGCGGCATGATCCGCAATCACCAGTTCGACAAGGTGGAGCTGGTGCAGATCGTGCATCCGGCGAAATCCTACGAACTGCACGAGGAGCTCACCGCGCACGCGGAAACGATCCTGCAGCGGCTCGAGCTGCCGTACCGGGTGATCACGCTGTGCACGGGCGACACCGGATTCTCCGCGGCGAAGACCTACGACCTCGAGGTGTGGCTTCCCGGACAGAACGCGTACCGCGAGATCAGTTCGTGCTCGAACTTCGAGGCGTTCCAGGCGCGGCGCATGCAGGCACGCTTCAGGAACGACAAGGGCAAGCCCGAGCCGGTGCACACGCTGAACGGCTCGGGACTTGCGGTGGGCCGGACGCTCGTCGCCATCCTCGAGAACTTCCAGAACACGGAGGGTTCGGTGAGTATCCCGTCGGCGTTGCGTTCCTACATGGGCGGGGTCGAGAAGCTCGCACGGCCCTGATGAAGCTGCGCGGCGCAGACATCCTCGCGCGCACGCTTGCGGCGGCCGGCGCGCGCCACGTCTTCGCGCTTTCGGGCAACCACGTGATGCCGGTGTTCGACGCGGCGCTCGAGGCCGAGCTCGCGATCGTCCACGTGCGCCACGAAGCGGCGGCGGTGCACATGGCGGACGCCTGGGGGCGCCTGAGGGGCGAGCCGGGCATCGCGCTCGTCACCGGCGGCCCGGGGCATGCCAATGCGGTCGCGGCGCTCTACACCGCGCTCGCCGCTGAGTCGCCGTTGATCCTCATCTCCGGCCACGCGCCGCTCGGCGAGCTCGGCAAGGGCGCGTTCCAGGAGATGCGCCAGGCCGAGGTGGCGGCGCCGCTCGCCAAGGCGTCGTGGACGGCGCAGTCGGCGCAGGGGCTCGCGGCCGACGTGGCGCGCGCCTGGCGCGAGTCGCTCAGCGGGCGGTCAGGCCCGGTGCACCTGAGCGTGCCGAACGACGTGCTCGATACGGTGATCGAAGCGCCCCCCGCGCCCGAGTTCCGGGCGCCGTCGGCACCGGGCGAGTCCGCGCGCGAGATCCTCGAGGCGCTGCGCGCGGCGCGACGCCCAGTGATCATCGCCGGCCCGGCGCGCATGCGCGACGATGCGCGCGGGCTGGAAGAGGCGACCGGCGTCCCGGTGATCGGCATGGAAAGCCCGCGCGGCGTCAACGACCCGAGCCTCGGCAAGCTCGCGGACGTGCTGCGGCAGGCCGACGCGGTGCTGCTGCTGGGCAAGCGCGCCGACTTCACGCTGAACTTCGGCAAGGCCTTCGCGGCAGGCTGCCGCGTGTTTTCGGCCGAGCGGTTCAGCGCGGCCGAGCGCCTCGGCGCGGACGGCTGGCGCGACGATGTGCGCGCGGCGCTCGCCCACCGGCCGGCGCAGTGGCAGGAGATTCGGGCGAGGAACCATCCTGTGGCCGTGTGCCGCGAGGTGCAGCGCCTGCTCGATCACCCGGACGCGATCCTCGTCTGCGACGGCGGCGAGTTCGGGCAGTGGGCGCAGGCCTGCCTCGCCGCGCCGCGCCGCGTGATCAACGGGCCGGCGGGCTCGATCGGCGCGGCGCTGCCGTTCGCGGCGGGGGCGCAGATCGCCGCGCCGGGCGCGCGCGTGGTGGCGATGCTGGGCGACGGCACCTTCGGCTTCCACATGGCCGAGATGGACACCGCGGTGCGATACGGGCTCAACTATCTCGCCGTCATCGGCAACGACGCCACCTGGAATGCCGAGTACCAGATCCAGCTGCGCGCCTACGGTGCGGCGCGCGCGCATGGCTGCGAGCTGCTGCCGACGCATTACGGCGCGGTCGCCGCCGCGATGGGCGCTCACGGCGAGGACGTGGCGGACTTCGCGGGCCTCACGCCGGCGCTCGCGCGCGCCGCTGCCGCGGGCAAGCCCGCCTGCGTCAACGTGATGATCGAGCGCGTCGCCGCGCCCAGGTACTAGAGCCCGGCCCTGATAAAATCCCGCCTGCCGCGGAGAGATGGCAGAGTGGTCGATTGCGGCAGACTCGAAATCTGTTGTACGCGTAAGCGTACCGGGGGTTCGAATCCCTCTCTCTCCGCCAGAATTC
>CAZAEG010000207.1:0-7615 GCA_964484035.1 uncultured Enterobacteriaceae bacterium
CCTTGGGCGCGTTGGCCTTCGGCACGATCGCGCGCTCGAAGCCGAGCTTCGCGGCTTCCTTGAGCCGGTCCTGGCCGCGCGGCGCGGGCCGCACCTCGCCGGCGAGGCCCACTTCGCCGAAGGCGAGGACCTTTCCCGGGATCGGCCGGTCGGCGAGCGAGGAGACGATGGCGAGCGCGACCGCGAGGTCGGCCGCCGGCTCGCCGATGCGCACGCCGCCCACCGCGTTCACGAACACATCCTGGTCCAGGGTGGCGATGCCCGCGTGCCGGTGCAGCACGGCGAGCAGCATCGCCAGGCGATTCTGCTCGAGTCCGACCGTGAGCCGGCGCGGATTGGGCGCGTGCGCGGCGTCCACCAGCGCCTGGATCTCGACGAGCAGCGGGCGCGTGCCCTCCAGCGCGGCGAGCACGCAGGAGCCGGCGACGTCCTTCTCGTGGCGCTGCAGGAACAGCGCCGAGGGATTCGACACCGCGCGCAGCCCGGCGTCGGTCATCGCGAACACGCCCAGCTCGTTCACCGCCCCGAACCGGTTCTTGATCGCGCGCACCAGCCGGAAGGCGGAATTCGGGTCGCCTTCGAAGTAGAGCACCGTGTCGACGATGTGCTCAAGCACGCGCGGGCCGGCGATGGTGCCCTCCTTGGTGACGTGCCCTACGATGAACAATGCGGTGCCCGACTTCTTGGCGTGCCGCGTGAGCTGGGCGGCGCATTCGCGCACCTGCGCCACCGAGCCGGGCGCCGATTGCAGCGCCTCGGACCACAGCGTCTGGATCGAATCGATCACGGCCACCTCGGGGCGAGCCGCCTCCAGCGTGGCGAGGATGCGCTCGAGCTGGATCTCCGCCAGGAGGCCGACGCCCGCCGCATCCAGGCCGAGCCGCCTCGCGCGCAGCGCCACCTGCTCCGCCGATTCCTCGCCGGTGACGTAGATCACCTTGCGCGCGGCGCCGAGCGCGGCGAGCGACTGCAGGAGCAGCGTCGACTTGCCGATGCCGGGATCGCCGCCGATGAGCGCCACCTGCCCCACCACCAGGCCGCCTCCCAGCACCCGATCCAGTTCGGGCAGCCCGCTCGGCAGGCGCTCGGTGTCGCGCGCCTCGACCCCGGCGAGCGCCACCGGACTCGCCGCCGGCCCGGAGGCACGCACGCCGCGCTCCGCGGCCTGCTCGGCGAGCGTGCCGGCGGCGCCGCACGAGGGGCACAGGCCCATCCATTTCAGCGCCGTGGCGCCGCACTCGGCGCACACGTACACCGATTTCGGCTTGGCCATCAGGCCTCCTCGTGCACCGGCACGCGCGGCGCGAGCGCGCACAGCAGCTCGTAGCTCACGGTGCCCGCCGCCGCCGCCACCTCGTCCGCGGGCAGGCCCTCGCCCCAGAGCGTGACCGGCGTGCCGATGTGGGCTTCCTCGATGGCGGTGATGTCGACGCACATCATGTCCATCGACACGCGCCCGACGAGGCGCGTGCGCTGGCCATTCACCAGCACCGGCGTGCCGTTGGGCGCGTGCCGCGGATAGCCGTCGGCATAGCCGCAGGCCACGATGCCCAGCGTCATCGCCTCCTTCGCCTCGAACGTGAAGCCGTAGCCCACGCGCTCGCCGGCGGCGAGGTTCTGCACCGCGATCAGCTCGGAGCCGAGGGTCATGGCCGGCTGCAGCCCGATCTCCTCGGCGCTCCAGTCGGCAAACGGCGAGCAGCCGTAGAGCATGATTCCGGGGCGCACCCAGCCCGCGCGCGCCTCCTTGAACCTGAGCAGCGCCGCCGAGTTGGCGAGTGAGCGCGGCGCCTCGAGGCCGCGCACCAGCTCTTCGAACCAGCGCAGCTGGTCGTGCACGCCGCTCGGCCCCTCGGCGTCGGCGAAGTGCGTCATCAGCGTGATGCTGCCGACCCCGGGATGCAGGCGCAGCGCGTTGTACATGACGCGCACCTCGTCCATGCCGAAGCCCAGGCGGTTCATGCCGCTGTTCACCTTCAGATAAATGTCGAGCGCGGCGGGGAAGTCCATGTGCTTGAGCAGCTCGACCTGGTCGGGGTTGTGGATCACCGGGGTCAGCCGGTACTTGAACAGCAGGTTGACGTCGAGCGGCCGGAAGAATCCTTCCAGCATCAGGATCGGCTTGGTGACGCCGGCGAGCCGCAGCCGGACCGCCTCCTGGAAGTCGAGCAGCGCGAAGCCGTCGGCGTCGGCGAGCGCGCGCGCCGCGCGCTCCAGGCCATGGCCGTAGGCGTTCGCCTTCACCACCGCCCAGATCGCGGCCTCGCCGGCGGCCTCGCGCGCCACTTGCAGGTTGTGGCGCAGGGCGGACGCCCTGACGACGGCGCGGATCGGGCGCGGCATGGGACGCCAAGCATAACTGAACGCTCGGCCGTGCTATAAGTGCGCGGCCATGAGCCTCGGCTTCTACATCATCATGGCGGCGCAGTTCTTCTCGTCGCTCGCCGACAACGCGCTGCTGGTGGCCGCCATCGCGCTGCTCATGCTGAGCGACTCGCCGACCTGGCTCACGCCCTACCTGAAGTTCTTCTTCGTCATCTCCTACGTGGCGCTCGCGCCCTACGTCGGCGCCTTCGCCGACCGGCTGCCCAAGGGCCACGTCATGTTCGCCTCGAACCTGATCAAGATCGTCGGCTGCGCGCTGATGCTGTTCGGGGCGAATCCGCTCGCCGCCTACGCGCTGGTCGGCCTGGGCGCCGCCGCCTATTCGCCGGCCAAGTACGGCATCCTCACGGAGTACCTGCCGCCCACCAAGCTGGTGATCGCCAACGGCTGGATCGAGGGCCTCACCGTCGGCTCCATCATCCTCGGCACGGTGCTCGGCGGCGTGCTGATCAGCGCGCGCGTCTCGGCCCGCCTGCTCGGCTACGACCTGCCGCTCTTCGACCTCGGCATCGACAATGCGGCCGAGGCGGCGATCGCGGTCATCGTCTTCGTGTACGCCACCGCCGCCGTGTTCAACCTGTACGTGCCGCGCACCAGCGTCGCGCTGAAGCCGCTGCCCGCGGACCCCGTGGAGACGCTGCGCGACTTCTACCACTGCTGCCGCCGCCTGTGGACCGACCGGCTCGGCCAGATCTCGCTCGCCGTGACGACGCTGTTCTGGGGCGCGGGTGCCACGCTGCAGTTCATCGTCATCGAATGGGCGCGCGTCGCGCTCGACTACGGCCTGTCGCGCGCCGCCATCCTGCAGGGCGTGGTGGCGCTCGGCATCGCGCTCGGCGCCGTGATGGCGTCGCTGCGCGTGTCGCTCGACCGCGCGGTGAACGTGATCCCGCTGGGCATCGGCATGGGGCTGGTGATCATCGTCATGAACTTCGTCAGCGACGTCGGCATCGCCATCCCGCTGCTCGTCGCCATGGGCGCGATGGCGGGCTACTTCGTCGTGCCGATGAACGCGCTGCTGCAGCACCGCGGCCACAACCTGATGGGCGCGGGGCGCTCGATCGCCGTGCAGAACTTCAACGAGAACGCCTCCATCCTGGTGATGATCGCGGCCTACTCGGCGCTGCTCGGCGCCGGGCTGTCGATCTACACGGTGATCGTCATCTTCGGCCTGTTCGTCGCCGGCACCATGACGCTGGTGCTGCTCTGGTACCGGCGCAACCGGCGCGTGCACCGCGACGAGATCGAGGCGCTGCTGGAGATCGCGCGCTCGGAGAAGCAGTGAGCAGGCGACGAGGCGGGTAAATGGTGACAGTCACCATTTAGCCGATCGTTTTCCTTGCGAAGACCAGGTCGGCCCAGGCCTTCGCCTTGTCCGGCAGGTTCCTGAGCAGATAAGCCGGGTGGTAGGTCACGACGAGCGGCACGCCGTGGTACGCGTGCACCTTGCCGCGCAGGCTGCCGATGGTGGCGTCCGTATTGAGCAGCGTCTGCACCGCGAAGCGCCCCATCGCGACGATGAGCCTGGGCCGGATCAGCCCGATCTGGCGGCGCAGGTACGGCGAGCACGTCGCGACCTCGATCGGTTCCGGATTGCGGTTGCCCGGCGGCCGGCACTTGAGGACGTTGGCGATGTAGACGTTCCGGTCGCGCGCGAGTCCGAGGGAAGCGAGCATGTTGTCGAGGAGCTTGCCGGCCTGACCGACGAAGGGCTCGCCGAGGCGGTCTTCCTCCGCGCCCGGGGCTTCGCCCACCAGGAGCCAGTCGGCCTGCTCGTCGCCGACGCCGAAAACGGTCTGCTTGCAGCCGGCGCGCAGGCCGCAGGCGGTGCAATCCTTGACCGTCGCCTTGAGCTCCGGCCACTCCATCCTTTGAATTTGCTCTTCCCTCGATCCCCCTGTTTCCGCCGCCTTCGCGGAAACAGGGGGATGTATTTGAGACCGCAATCGCCACACGGGCGTCAAACCCATCTCCTCCAGCACCCGCAACCGCCTGCTCACAGCACCCTGCTGTACACCAGCGCGTCCTCGCGCCCGCCCGACGCCGGGTAGTAGTCGCGGCGCTGCGCCATCTGCCTGAAGCCGTGACGCTCGTAGAGCGCCTGCCCCGGCCGGTTGCTCGGCCGCACCTCGAGGAAGATGTGGCGCGCGCCCATGTCCCGGCCGATGCGCATCGCCTCGCCGAGGAGCGCCGTGCCGTGGCCGCGCCGCTGCCAGGCGGCGCCGATCGACAGGTTGAGCAGGTGCGCTTCGCCCGCCGCCGCCATCAGCACGAAATAGCCGACGAGCGCGCCGTCGGCGCGCCAGGTGCGGCAGGCGTAGCCCGAGCGCAGCGAGTCGGCGAAATTGGCGCGCGTCCACGGGTGCGAGTAGACCGCGGTTTCGATCGCCAGCACCTCGTCGAGGTCCGCCTCGCGCATCGCCGCGAGCCGCGGCAGGTCCTTTAGAACGGCGCTCATCGGCTGCGGCGCTCCTGCGTCGTCAGCGCGACCTTGTCGCGCAGGTACACCGGCGCGATGCGCGCGGCATCGACGCCCTCGCCTGCCGCGAGCCGCGGCGCCGCGAGCCGCGCCACCGCCGCCGCGCCGGGATGCATTTCCGGATAGACCCGATCGAATCCCATGTCGCCGTACGCCGCGAAGCCGCTGCCGCACCCGACCCAATCCGCCCCCGGCGGGTGCGGCACGCGGTGCGGCGCGACGCATTGCGCCGGCACCACCTCGCGCCAGCGCGCGCCGTCTTTTTCCAGCGCGCAATAATACACTTCGCCCATGCGCGCATCGAGGCAGGCGGCGACGCGACGCGCGCCGCTTTCCTCGGCCAGCGCCTCGAGCGTCGAGACCCCGCAGGCCGGCAGCGCGCGCGCAAAGGCCAGGCCTTGTGCAACGCCGCAGGCGATGCGCAGCCCGGTGAACGATCCGGGCCCCGCGCCGTACGCCACGGCCTGCAGATCGCGGATCGCGAGCCGCGCCTGCGCCAGCAGCGCATCGAGCATCGGCAGCACGAGCTCGCCGTGGCGCTGCCCCGCGCGCGCCTCGGCGGCGCGCACTTCGCCGTCGAGCCACAGCGCCACCGAGCACCATTCGCCCGCGGTCTCGAAGGCGGCGATTTTCATCGGCGGATTCTAGCTATACTCGCGCCATGACCGCACACAAGATCGCAGTGATCCCCGGCGATGGCATCGGCCGCGAAGTGATGCCCGAAGGCGTGCGCGTGCTCGAGGCGGTGGGGGCGAAGCACGGCCTGCGCTTCGAGTGGCAGGAGTTTCCCTGGAGCTGCGACTGGTACCGGGCGCACGGCAAGATGTGCCCCGACGACGCGCCGCAGATCCTGCGCCGGTTCGACGCCATCTACTTCGGCGCCGTGGGCAACCCGTCCATCGTGCCCGACCACGTCTCCGCCTGGGGCCTGCTGATCAATTTCCGCCGCTGGTTCGACCTGTACGTGAACCTGCGCCCGGTGCGCCTGTTCCAGGGGCTGCCCTGCCCGCTCGCCGGCCGCAAGCCGGGCGACATCGATTACCTGGTGGTGCGCGAGAATACCGAAGGCGAGTACGGCAACGTCGGCGGGCGCATGTTCGAGGGCACCGAGCGCGAAGTGGTGACGCAACTGGCCGTGTTCTCCCGGAAGGGCGTCGACCGCATCCTGCAGTACGCCTTCGAGCTGGCGCAGACGCGAAAGCAGCATCTCACTTCGTGCACCAAGTCGAACGGCATCTCCATCAGCATGCCGTACTGGGACGAGCGCTTCGCGGCGATGAAGCAGCGCTACCCGCAGGTGCGCACCGACCAGTTCCACGTCGACGGCCTGTCCATCCAGATGGTGCTCAACCCGGACAGGTTCGACGTCATCGTCGCCTCGAACCTGTTCGGCGACATCCTGTCCGACCTCGGCCCGGCCACCGCGGGCACCATCGGCATCGCGCCCTCGGGCAACATCAACCCCGAGAAAACCGCGCCGTCGATCTTCGAGCCGGTGCACGGCTCGGCGCCCGACATCGCCGGCAGGAAGATCGCCAATCCGATCGGGCAGATCTGGTCGGGCGCGCTGATGCTCGAGCACCTCGGCCACCCGGAAGCCGCGGCCGAGATCGTGCGGGCGATCGAGCAGGTGCTGGTGGAAGGTCCGCACACGTCCGACATGAAGGGCAAGGCCTCCACCGCGGAAGTCGGCGCGGCGGTGGCCGACGCGGTGAGGAGCACCTCGCGCAAGGCCGCGTAGGTCAGGCGTTCGGGCCGCAGGGCGCGAAGGCGGCGAAGGGGTTGCCGGCCGGGATAGCATAAGGCGTCGCGCCGTTGACGTCGATGCGCAGCATCTTGCCGAGCAGCGTGGTCATCAGCTGCCCGTTGCCGATCGCGCCGTGCTGGTCGTTCCCGCCGCCGCCGTCGCCCATGCCGATGTACAGGTAGCCATCCGGGCCGAAGGCGAGGTGGCCGCCGTTGTGATTCGCCTCCGGCTGGCCGATGACGAGCAGGATGCGCTCCGAACTCGCGTCGAGCGTAGCGCCGCCGTTGTTCGTCCTGAACTCCGAAATGCGCGAGACGCGGCCGGCTGTCGTGTTCGTGTAGTGAACGAACACGCGTGGATCCATGTCGGGGAATCCGGGATGAAACGCCATTCCGAGCAAGCCCATCTCCCCGCCGGCCGCCACGCGTGTGGTGATGTTGAGGAAGTCGATGGCGGTGGTCTCTCTCGGGTCGTTATCGAATACCCTGACGCGCCCACCCTGCTCGACGACGAACCAGCGGGTGTCGTCGTTGGGGGCCTGCAGCATAGCGATTGGGTTGACGAAGCTCGGCGTGAGACTCGTAAAGACTTGCTGTACGCTGAGTGCGCCTGCGGTACCCGTCAAACGATACAGCAGGCCGCCGTTGTAACGCACAACGTAGAGCTCGCCGTCGATCCCTTCCCCGAAGCTGGAGATGTTGAAACCTGAGTCAAAGCCGCTCGTGACCATGAGCGTCGGCGTCGCACCGCTCGGGATACTCCAGATTCGACCTATGATGAAGTCGCCAAACACATACTGACCGGTGAGTCCCTGGATCGCCATTCCACGGTACACGTATCCGCCGGTGACCGACTTTCCGCTCATCGTGAGAGTGTGTTCGTATTCGGCGACCGGCGGCAGCAGGTTCGGCTCCGAACCGCAGGGCAGTCCAGTCGCTCGCGTACCCTCGATGCAGCGCCAGCCGTAGTTGCCGCCGAGCAGCACCCGGTCGATCTCCTCGCGC
>CAZAEG010000208.1:0-4661 GCA_964484035.1 uncultured Enterobacteriaceae bacterium
GCCGCGCAGAGCGCGGGCCAGTGCTGGTCGCTCGCCGTGATGTGCGCGTGCTTGCCGTCCTTGCAGCGGAAGGTGGCCGACGGCACGCGCCCCGGGTGCTCGGTGCCGAGGCGCGGCGGCACTTCGCCCAGCGCGAAGTAGCGGGCGGCGGCCAGGGTGAGCAGGCTCACTTGCCCGTCGAGCATGGAGAAGTCCACGTAAGTCCCTCGACCCGTTTTTTCCCGGCCACTCAATGCGGCGAGGATGGCGATCGCCACCCACAGACCCGAGGTCAGATCGGCCACCGGCAGGCCGGGCTTCACCGGCGGGCCGCCCTTCTCCCCGGTGAGGCTCATCAGGCCGCCCATCGCCTGGAACACGGTGTCGTAGCCCTTCTTGCGCGCGTACGGGCCGCTCTGCCCGAACCCGGTGCACGACACGTAGACCAGGCGCGGGTTGAGCGACGAGAGCGCCGGATAGTCGAGCCCCTGGCGCGCGAGGCTGCCCGGAGGAAAGTTCTCGACGAGGACGTCGGCCTGCTGCGCGAGCTCGCGGACGATCCTGCGCCCGCCGTCGCTCCTCAGGTTGACGGTGATCGAGGACTTCGAGCGGTTGCAGGCGAAGAAGTAGGCGCTGTCGTGCTCGAGGCGCGGCTCGAAGCCGCGCGTCTCGTCGCCCGCGCCGGGCTGCTCGACCTTGATCACGGTGGCGCCGAGCTCGGCGAGGATCATGCTCGCGAAGGGGCACGCCAGCACGCGCGAGAGGTCGAGGATCGTCAGGTGCTGGAGCGGCTTCATCTCACCTCAGGGCGAGGAGCGCGATGCCGGCGAGCACCAGCGCCGCGCCGCTCACCGTGCGCCCGGTGAGCTCCTCGCGGTTCCTGAGCAGGAACACGCTCACCGGGAAGATGACGAGCGGCGTGGTGTGCACCACCAGCACCGCGAGCGCGATCTCGATCCGGGTCATGGCGAGCGAGATGAATATCGAGCCGAGCGAGGTGAACACGCCGCAGCCGGCGTAGAGCAGGATCGCCGCGCGGTCGGCGGCGCGCAGCTGCGCGCCGATGCGCGCCCAGTTGCGCGTGAAGGCGAACTGGCAAGCGAGCGCCGCCACCGAGGCGATCACGGTGCCGAGCGCCGCCTCGCTCCAGTCGCGCATGGCGAGGCCGCGCAGCACGTTGCCGAAGCCGAAGCCGGCGACGGTGAGCAGCCCGGCGAGCAGGCCCTTGCGCAGCACTTCCGGCGCGAGCGCGTGCAGCGAGCCGGCGCGCGGCTGCGTCAGCCACAACCCCAGCCATACCAGCGCCATCAGGGCGATCTCGTAGACGCCGAGCAACTCGCCCGCCAGCAGCCAGGCGCCGATGAGGGCAAATGCCGGCGCGGTCGAGTGGAACACGCTCGCGCGCGACGGGCCGAGCAGCTTCACCGTGTCGAAGAGAAACCTGCGGCCGAGGAACGTGCCGAGCACGCCGCCGATGGCGAACAGGCCCGCGCCCTGCCAGTGCCACGCATAGGGCGCCGCGCGCGCGCCCAGCTCGACGGCGAACAGCGCCACCGGAAACAGGATGTTGGTCGCCAGCACGATGAAGAACCCCGCCTCCACCGGCATCCGCGCCACCGCGAAGCGCGTGACGACGATGTTGGCGGCGAAGGCGAGCATCGCCAGCAGCGCGTAGGTGATGCCCATGGCTCATGGCTTGCGAAAGGCGCGCATTTTCCTGCTGGCCTCGCGCCCGCGCTCGAGCGCCGCGGCGAGCGGCAGGTCTGCGACCTCGTGGAACAGCTGCTTGGTGAGCCGCATCGCCGGACGGCCGATGGCGGCGAGCCGCCCGGCGAGCGCGAGCGCCTCGGCCATCAGCCGCGCGCGCGGCACCACGCGGTTGACGAGGCCGAGCGCGAGCGCGCGCTCGGCGCCCACCGGCTCGCCGAGCGCCACCAGCTCGAAGGCCGCCTTGCGGCCCGCCTGGCGCACCAGGTTCGCCATGACGATGGCGGCGACGATGCCGTGCCGCGTCTCGGGGTAGCCGAGCGCGGCGCCGTCGGCCATCACCGCCAGGTCGCCCGCGATGGCGAGTCCGGCGCCGCCGCCGAGCGCCGCGCCGTGCACCGCCGTGACCACGGGCTTCGCCATCCGCGGCACCGCGAGGTGCAGCTGCATGGTGAGCTCGGCGCGCGCGTCCACCTGCGCCTGCCGGTCGGGGGTGAGATCGGCGAACTCCGTGATGTCCGCGCCCGCGCAGAACGCCGCGCCGGCGCCCGCGAGCACCACACAACCCACGTTTTCCACGGCGTCTGCGGTGCGCAGCGCATCGAGCAGTGTCTGGGTGAGCTCGGTGTTGAGCGCGTTGCGCTTCTCCGGGCGGTTCAGCGTCAGCACCCGCACCGCACCGAGATCTTCGACGAGGAGGACGCCCATACTTAAATGGTGACTGTCACCATTTAGAGGGCCGCGAGGCGCCGCCGCGCCTCCTCCATCTCGGCCACCAGCCGCCGCACCACTTCGGCGGCGGGCAGGATCTCGTCCACCAGTCCGGCCGACTGCCCGGCCTCCACCTTGCCCCACACGACGTCGCCCTCGAGCGCCGCCTGCTTCAGGCTCGCGGCGTCGAAGATCGCGTCGAGCTCCGCCTGCGTCGCGCCGGCGCGCTCGGCGGCGTTGAACTTGTCCGAGAAAGCGTTCTTCAGCTGGCGGATCGGCAGCCGACCGCGCGCGACCAGCGCCGAGCCGTCGACGTCCGCGGCGAGCACCGCGCGCTTGTAGTTCTCGTGCACGCTCGCTTCCGGCGTGGCGATGAAGCGCGTGCCGAGCTGCACCGCGTCGGCGCCGAGCGCAAGGAGCGCCGCGACGCCGGCGCCGTCGGCGACGCCGCCGCTCGCCACCACCGGCAGCTTCACGGCCTTCAGCACTCGGCGCACCAGCACCAGCGTGGTGACTTCGGACGGCGGCGGATGGCCGCCCGCCTCCATGCCGTCCACCACCAGCGCGTCCACGCCCGCGGCCTCGGCCTTCAGCGCGTGCTCCACCGAGGCGACGACGTGCAGCCATCGGGTGCCGAGGGCGCGAAAGCGCGCGAGGTGCGCGCGCGGCCCGCCCTGCGAAGCGACCATCACCGGGATGCGCGCTTCGCAGGCGATGTCGAGCAGATCCGGCGCACGCGGGTGGGTGAGCGGGATGTTCACGCCGTAGGGCTTGTCGGTGCCCGCCCTGATGTCGGCGAGCGCCTTGCGGAAGTCGTCCGGGCGCATGGGGCCGGCGGCGATCACCCCCAGCGCGCCCGCGTTCGACACGGCGACGACCAGCGGCGCATTCGACGACGCCCAGCTCATCGCCGCCTGGAACACCGGGTGGCGGATGCCGAGGAGCGCGGTGATGCGCGTCTTCATTTCGGCGTGCCCTCGCGGCCGATGAAGTCCCGGGCGCGCGCGGCAAGCTTGTCCAGCGCGCCGTCGAACGCGGCGCGCTCGCGCGCGCTCAGGCAGCCGAGGAAGGCGTCGTTGCGCTCCGCGGCCGCGCGGATCAGTCCCGCGTACAGCCGGCGCCCGGCGGCGGCGAGCGTGAGGCGCACGCCGCGGCCGTCCGCGGCGTCCGCCTCGCGCAGCACGAGCTTGCGCCGCGTCAGGCCCGCCACCACGCGGCTCATCTGGCTCTTGTCGATGCCCGCGGCGCGCGCCAGCGCATTGAGCGAGAGCGCCTCGCGCGCGCCGCCGAGCAGCGCCACCGTGCGCCACTCCCAGAGACTGACGCCGAATTCGCGCCGGTAGCGCAGCTCCGCGCCGCGCGACAGCAGGTTCGCCACCACGTGCAGCCGGTACGAGAGCAGCTCGCGGATCGTCGGCGCGGGCTCAGTCGTCGAAGAACGGGGTCTCATGCTCGCCGCGCAGTTTCAGGTCGAAGCGGTAGCGCCCGGGAGCTTCTTCGCGCGCAACGAGGAGCTGCCGGCGCGCCGCGGGCACCGCCGCGAGCACCGGATCGGCGTCGTTCGCCGGCTCCCCGGGAAAGTACAGCGTGGTCTTGAGGATTCTCATCAGCCCGGAGAACATCAGCATGAAGTTCACGTGCCGGGCGCGCTCGGCGGGCGCGCCCGGCCGCAGGGTGCGAAAGGCATAGCGGCCGTCCTTGTCGGTCGCCGCGCGCCCCCAGCCGAGGAACTTCGGGTCGGCCTCGCGGTGGCGCGGGTCGGCGGGATGGCGATAGATCCCCTTCGCGTCCGCCTGCCAGATCTCGAGCACGAGATTGTCGAGCGGCGCGCCGTCCTCCTGGCGCACGACGCCGAAGATCTCGATCGCCCCGCCCTCGGCCCTGCGGCCCTCGAGCTGCGTGAGGTCGTTCGCGCCCGCGTCGACGTAGCGCCGCGGGAAGAACGGCCCGATCGTGGCTTCGCCGGTGGGGATCATGGCTGGATGGGCGTCGCTTTGCGGCCGCGCAGCACGATCTGGTGCTCGAAGACGAGCGCGTTCGCCGGATCGCCGGTCGGCGGCACGAGGCGCGCGACCAGGCGCTCGCGCGCGGCGGCGTCGGGCACCGCGTTGAGGATGCGGTCCCGGCCGTTCAGCGGCTCGCCGGGGAAGTACATCTGCGTGACGAGCCGCGAGAGCCACACTTTCCCGAAGACCGAGAAGTGGATGTGCGGCGGGCGCCACCAGCCGTCCTTCGTCGGCACGGGGTAGGCGCCGGGCTTCACC
>CAZAEG010000209.1:0-10166 GCA_964484035.1 uncultured Enterobacteriaceae bacterium
CCGTCGTGATGCGGAACATGAGGCCGGCTTCCAGCACCAGCCCGGGCTGCGATTCCAGCGCCACCGAGATCCCGGTCGCCTGAAACAACGCCAGGACCAGCGTTCCGTAGCGCGTGTACTGCGTGATCTTGCGCCGCCCCGACTCACCTTCCTTGCGCAACTGCTCGAGATGCGGGCTCACCGCCGTCATCAGCTGCATGATGATCGAGGACGAGATGTACGGCATGATGCCGAGCGCGAAGATGGTGAAGCGCGACAGCGCGCCGCCCGAGAACATGTTGAACATGCCCAGGATCCCTCCCTGCTGGCTCTTGAACAGGTCGGCGAGCACGTTGGGATCGATCCCGGGCACCGGGATGTGCGCGCCGATGCGGAACACCACCAGGGCGCCCAGCAGGAACAGCAGGCGCCGTTTCAGGTCGCCGTAGCGCCCGGACTTGCCTGCGGCGGGCAGCGTGGTCGCCAAGTCTCAGTCCCCGCTCGGCTGCGCCGCGGGTGCGGCGTCCTCGACCTTGCCGCCCGCGGCCTCGATCGCGGCGCGCGCGCCCTTGCTGGCCTTGACGCCCTTCAGGGTGATGCTGCGCGTGAGCTTTCCGGACAGGATCACTTTCGCCGTGCGCGCCTCGCGCGGCACGATGCCCTGCGCCTTGAGCGCGCCGAGATCGATGTCGCCGGGCTTCATGCCCTGCAGCTCCGACAGCCGCACTTCCGCGGAGTGCGTGCGCGTGGGCGAGGCAAAGCCGCGCTTCGGCAGGCGCCGGTGCAACGGCATCTGGCCGCCCTCGAAGCCGACCTTGTGGTAGCCGCCCGAGCGGGCGCGCTGGCCCTTGTGGCCGCGCCCCGCCGTCTTGCCCCAGCCCGAGCCGATGCCGCGACCCACGCGGTGGCGCGATTTCTTCGCGCCGGGCGCCGGTTTCAGAGAGTTCAAGCGCATCTGACTATCCTTCCACCCGCACGAGGTAAGCAACCGTCTCGATCATGCCGCGCACCGACGGCGTGTCCGCGAGCTCCACCGTCTGGCGGATCCTGCGCAGCCCGAGGCCGCGCACCGTGGCGCGGTGATCCGCGTCGCAGCCGGCGGTGCTCTTCACCAGCGTCACCTTGATTCTGCTGTCTGCCATGGCCGCCCCTAGGAGGTGATTTCCTCGACCGTCTTGCCGCGCTTGGCCGCAATCTCGGCCGGCGTGCTCATCGCCTGCAGCCCCTGCAGGGTCGCGCGCACCACGTTGTACGGGTTGGTCGAGCCGAAGCACTTCGCCAGGACGTTGGTCACGCCCATGACCTCGAATACCGCGCGCATCGGGCCACCCGCGATGATCCCCGTGCCCTCGTGCGCCGGCTGCATCAGCACCGTGGCCGCACCGTGATGCCCGATCACGGCATGGTGCAGCGTGCCATTCTTGAGCTTGACCTTGAAGAGCTTCCTGCGCGCTTCCTCCATGGCCTTTTGCACCGCCACCGGCACCTCGCGCGCCTTGCCCTTGCCCATGCCGATGCCGCCGTCGCCGTCGCCGACCACGGTCAGTGCGGCGAAGCCGAGGACGCGCCCGCCCTTCACGACCTTGGTCACGCGGTTCACCGACACCATCTTCTCGCGCAGGCCGTCGGTGCGCTCCTCGCTTTGCTGCATTCTGGGCTTCATTTTCGCCATGGCGTGTCCTTAGAACTTGAGTCCGCCGGCACGCGCGGCCTCGGCGAGCGCCTTGACGCGCCCGTGGTAGCGGTAGCCGGCGCGATCGAACGCGACGGCCTCGATGCCGGCCTGCTTGGCCTTCTGCGCAATGCGGGCGCCCACCGCTTCGGCGGCTTTGCGGTTGCCGCCGTTCCCGAGCTGCTCGCGCACTTCCTTCTCCAGTGTCGAGGCCGAAGCCAGCACCCGGTCGCCGGCGCTCGAGGTGAGCTGCGCATAAATGTGGCTGTTGGTGCGATGCACCGTGAGACGCACCGCGCCGATCTCGCGGATCTTGAGGCGCGTCTGGCGCGCGCGCCGCACTCGGGCTTGGTTCTTGTCGCGCATGTCGGGGCTCCGCTACTTCTTCTTCGTCTCTTTCAGGACGACGGTTTCGTCGGCATAGCGCACGCCCTTGCCCTTGTAGGGCTCGGGCGGCTTGGTGTCGCGGATCTCCGCCGCGATCTGGCCGACGAGCTGCTTGTCGATGCCGCTCACCACCACTTCGGTCTGCGTCGGCGTCGCGACCTTCACGCCCTTGGGCATCTGGTGCACCACCGGGTGCGAGAAGCCGACCGACAGGTTGAGCTTGTCGCCTTGCGCCTGCGCGCGGTAGCCCACGCCGACCAGCGCGAGCTTCTTCTCGAAGCCCTTGGTCACGCCGGTGACCATGTTGGCGACCAGCGCGCGCAGCGTGCCGGACATCGCGTTGGCATGGTGCGAGTTGCCGAGCGCCTTGCACACCAGCGTGTCGCCTTCCTTCTGGATGCCGACGTTCGGATCCAGCGGCCGCGCCACGGTGCCGAGCGGACCCTTCACCGAGATGGCGTCGGCGGCGAGCGTCACCTCGACGCCCTTGGGCAGCGGAATCGGATACTTGGCGATGCGGGACATGGCCTTCTCCTACGCCACGATGCAGAGCACTTCGCCGCCCACGCCATCGGCGCGCGCCTTGCGGTCCGTCATTACGCCGCGCGAAGTCGACACGATGGCCACGCCCAGGCCGTTCATGACGCGCGGAATGTCTTCGCACCCCTTGTAGACGCGCAGACCCGGCTTGGACACCCGCTCCAGGCGCTCGATCACCGGCCGGCCGGCGTAGTATTTCAGGCCGATGCGCAGCTGCTTCATCGACTGGTCTTCGCCCACGGCGAAATCCTCGATGTAGCCCTCGTCCTTCAGCACCTTGGCGATGGAAATCTTCAGCTTCGAGCAGGGCATGCTCACCTCCGCGTGCCCCACCATCTGGGCGTTGCGGATGCGGGTCAGCATGTCGGCGATCGGATCGGTCATGCTCATGCGCAGGTCTCCTTACCAGCTCGCCTTGATCACGCCCGGCACCTCGCCGCGCATCGCCAGGTCGCGCAGCTTGTTGCGTCCGAGGCCGAACTTGCGGTAGACGCCGCGCGGGCGTCCCGTGATCGCACAGCGATTGCGCAGGCGCGTCGGCGAGGCATCGCGCGGCAGCTTCTGCAGCTTCTCGCGCGCCGCCTCGCGGTCCTCGTCCTGCGTTCTGGGATCGCGGAGCACATCGAGCAGCGCCTGGCGCCGGACCTTGAACTTGGCCACGGTCTGACGGCGCTTCTGTTCGCGAAGTTTGACGGCGAGTTTTGCCATGTTCGGGTCCCTCAGTGCTTGAACGGGAAGCGGAATGCGGCGAGCAGTGCCTTCGCCTCGTCGTCCGACTTCGCCGTCGTGGTAATGGCGATGTTCATGCCCCGCAGCGCGTCGATCTTGTCGTACTCGATCTCCGGGAAGATGATTTGCTCGCGCACGCCCAGGCTGTAGTTGCCGCGGCCGTCAAACGCGCGGTTCGACACGCCGCGGAAGTCGCGGATGCGCGGGATGGCGATATTCACCAGGCGGTCGAGGAATTCGTACATGCGCGCGCCGCGCAGGGTCACCATGCAGCCGATCGGAAACCCGGCGCGCAGCTTGAAGTTGGCGATCGAGCGGCGCGCCTTGGTGATCACCGGCTTCTGGCCGGCGATCTTCGCCATGTCCGCCACGGCGTTGTCGAGCGTCTTCTTGTCGCCCACCGTCTCGCCCACCCCCATGTTGAGCGTGATCTTGCGAATGCGCGGCACCTGCATGCTGGTCTTGTAGCCGAACTTCGACACCAGCTCGGGCACCACCTTCTCGCGGTAATAGATCGCCAGGCGCGCCGGCGGCACGGGCAGCGCGGGACGCGCCGGCTTGGCCGGCTTCTCGGCCGGCTTGGCCTCGGCCTTGGCGGCCTTCGCCGGCTTCTCCACCGGCCGCTCCTGCGCCTTGGAGGGCTTTTCGGTCTTGGGGGTCTTGTCTTTCGCCATCGGCTTCACCCTATGCGTCGACCTGCTCGCCGTTCGACTTGAACACGCGCACCTTGCGCCCGTCCTGCAACTGCTTGAAGCCGACGCGGTCGGCCTTCTGCGTCGCGGGATTGAACAGCGCGAGGTTCGATACGTGGATTGGCATGTCCTTGTCGACGATGCCGCCCGTGACGCCTTTCATCGGGTTCGGCCGCTGGTGCTTCTTGACGCGATTCACCCCCTCGACCACCAGAAACTCGGCGTCTACGCGGCGCAGAACGGTGCCGCGCTTGCCCTTGTCCCGGCCGGAGAGGACGACGACCTCGTCGCCTTTGCGAATGCGTTGCATGGCTGTCTTCCTGTGGGGGGCGCTCAGAGGACCTCGGGCGCGAGCGAAACAATCTTCATGAAGCGCTCGGAGCGCAGCTCACGCGTCACCGGCCCGAAGATGCGGGTGCCGATCGGCTCGAACTTCGGCGTCAGCAGCACCGCCGCGTTGGAGTCGAAGCGGATCAGCGACCCGTCGGCGCGCCGCACGCCTTTCGCGGTGCGCACGACGACGGCATGGTAGATCTCGCCCTTCTTCACGCGCCCGCGCGGCGCCGCGTCCTTGACGCTCACCTTGATCACGTCGCCGATGCTGGCGTAGCGGCGCTTCGAGCCGCCCAGCACCTTGATGCACATGACGGCGCGCGCACCCGTGTTGTCGGCCACGTCCAGTATCGACTGCATCTGAATCATCGGTATTTCTCCATCCAACTTGCACCGTGCGTCGCGGCGCGCGGGCAGTTTTGGACCCCGTACGGGGCGAAAAGGCGCGAATTCTAACGCGAATCCGGCGCCCGAGGCAACGTCAGACCGCCTTCGACTTCTCGATCAGGCGCGTCACTTTCCATGCTTTGGTGCGCGAAATCGGGCGGCACTCGGCGATCTCGACCAGGTCGCCCTGGCGCGCTTCGCCACTCTCCACGTGCGCGTGGTACTTCTTCGACAGCGTGATGGTCTTGCCCACCACCGGGTGCTTGACCCGGCGCTGCACCAGCACCGTCACGGTCTTTTGCATGCGGTCGCTCACCACGCGCCCCACCAGGGTGCGGGTGCGGGCGGCCTGCGGGGCCTGCGTCGCTGGCTGGTTCATTGGCTCGCCTTCTCCTTCAGCACGGTGCGCACGCGCGCGATGTCGCGGCGCACCTTCTTGATCTGGCTGGTGTTGCCGAGCTGCTGGGTGGCGATCTGCATGCGCAGGCCGAACTGCGCCTTGAGCAGCTCGTTCAGCTCCTTGTGCAGCTCGTCACCGTTCTTGGCGCGAAGTTCGCTCGCCTTCATGATCTACCCCAGCATCCTGTGCACGACGATCGTCTTGAACGGCAGCTTGGCCGAGGCCAGCGCGAACGCCTCGCGGGCGATCGCCGCGTCGACGCCGTCCATCTCGTAGATGATCTTGCCCGGCTGGATCTCGCACACGAAGTATTCCGGATTGCCCTTGCCGTTGCCCATGCGCACTTCCGCGGGCTTCTGCGAGATCGGCTTGTCCGGGAACACGCGGATCCAGATGCGGCCGCCGCGCTTGATGTGGCGCGAGAGCGCGCGCCGCGCGGCTTCCAGCTGGCGCGCCGTCAGCCGGCCGCGGCCGATCGCCTTCAGGCCGAACTCGCCGAACGAGACCTTGTTGCCGCGCGTGGCGATGCCCGTGTTGCGGCCCTTCTGCTGCTTTCTGTACTTCGTGCGTGCCGGTTGCAGCATGGCTCATTCCTTCTTCTCGTCGCCGTCGCCCTTGACGACCTTCTTCGCGCGCTTTACGGTGGTCTTCGGCGCCGGGGCGTCCGGCTTCTTCGCCTTCCTCTCGGCATCGGGCTTGGCGCGCGCCGGCGCGCGCCGACCCGCGGGGCGCGGCGCCGGCTTCTTCGCGCGCTTGGGCTCCGCCGGCGCATCCGCCGGCGCGGCCTCCGGCACGGCGGCGGGTTGCGCCGCCTGCGCCTCGGCCTTGGTCATCACTTCGCCCTTGTACACCCACACCTTGATGCCGATCACGCCGTAGGTGGTCTTCGCCTCGCCCATGCCGTAGTCGATGTCGGCGCGCAGGGTATGCAGCGGCACCCGTCCTTCGCGGTACCACTCGGTGCGCGCGATCTCGATGCCGTTCAGGCGCCCGGCGCTCATGATCTTGATGCCCTGCGCCCCCAGGCGCATGGCATTCTGCATGGCGCGCTTCATGGCGCGGCGGAACATGATGCGCTTCTCGAGCTGCTGAGCGATGGAGTCGGCGATCAGCTGCGCGTCGATCTCGGGCTTGCGGATCTCCTCGATGTTGACGTGCACCTGCTGCACGCCCATCAGGCGGCGCAGCTCGGCCTTGAGCGACTCGATCTCCTCGCCCTTCTTGCCGATGACCACGCCGGGCCGCGCGGAAAAGATGGTGATGCGGGCGTCCTTTGCCGGGCGCTCGATGAGCACGCGCCCGACCGAGGCGTGCGCGAGCTTGCGCCTGAGGAAGGCGCGAACCTTGATGTCTTCGGCGAGCATGCCCGCAAACTGGCGGCTGCTGGCGTACCAGCGCGAGCTCCAGTTGCGGTTGACTGCCAGCCGGAAGCCGATCGGATTGATCTTCTGTCCCATGTGCTTGGTCCCTAGTCGCCGACCGTGACGTAGATGTTGCAGGAGTGCTTCTGCACGCGCGTGCCGCGTCCCTTGGCGCGCGCGTGGAATCGCTTGAGGAAGGATCCGCGCTCGACGAGCACGCTCTTCACCTTTAGTGCGTCGACGTCGGCGCCATCGTTGTGCTCGGCGTTGGCGATCGCGGACTCGAGAAGCTTCTTGAGGATGCCGGCGCCCTTCTTGGGGGTGAAGGCGAGAATGTTGAGCGCCTTGTCCACCGGCTGGCCGCGGATCATGTCGGCGACCAAGCGGCCTTTCTGGGCCGAGAGCCGGGCGCTGCGCAGAATCGCTCGCGTTTCCATGCGTGCTCCTTACTTCTTCGCCGCCGGCGCGGGCGCCGGCGCAGGCGCCGCAGCCGGAGCCGCCGCGGGCGCCGCCGCACCCGGCGCGCCGCCCGGCCGGCGATCGGCTCCGACCGCCTCGGCGGTCCTCTTGCCGACCGCGGAATGGCTCTTGAAAATGCGCGTGAGCGCGAATTCGCCCAACTTGTGGCCGACCATGTTCTCGGTGATGTACACGGGGATGTGCTGCTTGCCGTTGTGCACCGCCACCGTCAGGCCGATGAACTCCGGCATCACGGTGGAGCGCCGTGACCAGGTCTTGATCGGACGCTTGTCGTTGCCGGCGCGTGCCGCAGCGACCTTGTCCATCAGATGCCGGTCTACGAACGGGCCCTTCTTGATTGAGCGTGCCATGTCTTGCCCTTATTTCGTGCGCCGGTCGCGCACGATCATCACCTGCGTGCGCTTGTTGCGGCGAGTCTTGTAGCCCTTGGTCTGCACGCCCCAGGGCGATACCGGGGGCTGCGCCGCGGCGGTGCGGCCCTCGCCGCCGCCGTGCGGATGGTCGATCGGGTTCATCGCCACGCCGCGCACGGTGGGGCGCACGCCACGCCAGCGCTTGCGCCCTGCCTTGCCGATCGACTCGAGGTTGTGCTCCTCGTTGCCGACCTCGCCGATGGTGGCGCGGCACTCGACGTGCACCTTGCGGATCTCGCCCGAGCGCAGTCGCAGCTGAGCATAGGAGCCTTCGCGCGCCAGCAGCTGCGCCGAGGCGCCGGCGGAACGCGCCAGCTGCGCGCCCTTGCCGGGGAGCATTTCGATGCAATGCACCGTGGTGCCGACCGGGATGCTGCGCAGGGGCAAGGCGTTGCCGGCCTTGATGGGCGCTTCCACCCCGGAGACCAGCTGGGCGCCGGCGCTCACGCCCTTCGGCGCGAGCACATAGCGCCGCTCGCCGTCCGCGTACAGCAGCAGCGCGAGGTGCGCGCTGCGGTTCGGGTCGTACTCGAGCCGTTCCACGCGCGCGGCGATGCCGTCCTTGTTGCGGCGGAAGTCGATCATGCGGTAGTGCTGCTTGTGGCCCCCGCCCTTGTGGCGCATGGTGATGCGCCCGTGGTTGTTGCGGCCGGTGGTCTTCGACTGGCTCGCGGTGAGCGGCCAGTGCGGCTCGCCCTTGTGCAGGCCGGGGGTGACGACCTTGACCAGCGCGCGCCGACCGGGCGAAGTGGGTTTGACCTTGACCAGTGGCATGGCTTACTCCGTCGCCGCGAAATTGATTTCCTGGCCGGCCGCCAGGCGCACATAGGCCTTCTTCCAGTTGCGCCGGCGTCCCATGAAGCGGCCGAAGCGCTTCGCCTTGCCCTTCACGTTGGACACGGTAACCGACTGCACCTTGGTCTTGAACAGGAGCTCGATCGCCGCCTTGACCTCGGGCTTCGTGGCGCTGTCGGCGACGCGGAACACGTACTGGCGGTTCTTGTCGGCGACCAGCGTGCTCTTCTCCGACACCACCGGCGCCAGCACCACGTTCATCAGCCGCTCGGCGGCGTACTTGCGGGTCGCCGTCACTTGAGCATCTCCTCCAGGCGGGCCAGCGCCTTGCGCGTCAGCAGCACGTGCGGGAAGCGCACCAGCGCCACCGGATTCGCCTGGCGCACCGTGAGCACGGCGACGTTCGGCAGATTGCGCGACGACAGTTCCAGGTTCGGGTCGGCCTCGTCGAGGATCACCAGCACCTCGTCAAAACCCATCGCCTTCACCTTCTGCGCCAGCAGCTTGGTCTTCGGCGCCTCCAGCCTGAATTCGTCCACCACGCGAATGCGGTCCTCGCGGGCGAGCTGCGACAGGATCGAGGTCATGCCGGCACGCATCATCTTGCGGTTGACCTTGTGCGAGAAGTTCTCGTCCGGGCTGGCGGCGAAGATCTTGCCGCCGCCGCGCCACAGCGGGCTCGATGCCATGCCGGCGCGCGCGCGCCCGGTGCCCTTCTGGCGCCAGGGCTTCTTCGTCGACTTGGCGATCTCGCTGCGCTCCTTCTGCTTGCGCGTGCCGCGGCGCGCGTTCGCCTGGTAGGCGACGACGATCTGGTGCACGAGCGATTCGTTGAAATCGCGCCCGAAAATGGCGTCCGCCGCGCTGGTGGTGCCGGCGGCGCCCTGGTCGCTGATCAGCTTCAGTTCCATGGCGTCCTCGTCAGCCCTTCACCGCGGGCCGCACGACCACGTCGCGTCCCTTGGATCCCGGCACCGAGCCCCGGACGAGCAGCAGTTGTCGGTCGGCGTCGACGCGTACGATGATCAGATTGGGCACCGTGCGCACGACGTCGCCAAGATGGCCCGCCATGCGCTTTCCCGGGAAAACGCGGCCCGGATCCTGGTTCTGGCCCGTGGACCCCGGCTTGTTGTGGGAGATGGAGTTGCCGTGCGTCGCGC
Organism: uncultured Enterobacteriaceae bacterium; assembly: GCA_964484035.1. GTDB lineage: Bacteria > Pseudomonadota > Gammaproteobacteria > Burkholderiales > SG8-39 > JAABQT01. The sequence goes on from CAZAEG010000209.1 coordinate 9,329, forward strand.
GGTTGGACGAGAAATGGTGGCGCTTGATGACCCCGGCGAAGCCCTTGCCGATGGAGACGCCCTGCACGTCGACTTTCTGACCGACCTTGAACAGGTCCACGCCCAGCCTGCCGCCCACCTTGAGGTCGGCGAGCTCCTTGGCGTCGGCGCGGAACTCCTTGAGCAGGTGCCCGGCTTCCACGCCCGCCTTGGCGAGGTGGCCGGCGATGGGCTTCGTCACGCGGTTGGCGCGGCGCTTGCCGAACGCGACCTGCACGGCGGCGTAGCCGTCCTTTTCCGGCGTCTTGATCTGGGTGATGCGATTGTCGGAAACGTCGAGCACCGTCACCGGCACCGTACTGCCGTCGTCGGTAAAGATGCGCGTCATGCCGACCTTGCGGCCGACCAGTCCTATCGTCATAACACCCTCTTGTGTTTGACCCGGTGCGCCTCGCTGAGCGTCGCCGGGCGCCGGCTGCAATTGGCCGGCACTTCACCTCGTACCGCGTGCTACTGAACCTTGATCTCCACGTCCACGCCCGCCGGCAGGTCGAGCTTCATCAGCGCATCCACCGTCTTGTCGGTGGGGTCGATGATGTCCATCAGGCGCAGGTGCGTGCGGATCTCCAGCTGTTCGCGCGAAGACTTGTCGACGTGCGGCGAGCGCAGCAGGTCGAAACGCTGCCGGCGCGTCGGCAGCGGCACCGGGCCGCGCACCACGGCGCCCGTGCGCTTGGCCGTATCGACGATCTCGAGCGCCGACTGGTCGATCAGCCGGTAATCGTACGCCTTGAGGCGGATGCGGATGCGTTGGCTTTCCATCGCTTACTCGAGCACTTTGGCGACGACGCCGGCACCG
>CAZAEG010000210.1:0-4040 GCA_964484035.1 uncultured Enterobacteriaceae bacterium
CTCCACGCGCTCCGACTCGAACAGCTCGCCGCGGATGCCGCGCCGGTCGGCCCTGAGGAATTCGCCCCGGTAGACCACGTAGGGCACCGGCAGCACGTAGCCCCGCCCTTCGTCCGAGCCGCGGTAGTCCGGCAGCGCGAAAGCGCCGACGCCCAAGCCGAGCTCCCACAGCGGCAGCTCCCCGGCCGCCGCCGGCGCCGCGGCGAGCGCGCACAAGAGGCACGCCGCCGCCCTCATGCGCCGGCATTGGCGGTTTCGCGCAGGCTGCTGCGCCGCCGGCGCCAGGCACGCAGCGCAACCCGGGGATCGGCAAGCGACAGGAGGTCGTACAGCGCCTTGAACGCGAGCAGCGAGAGCAGCGCCGCCGCGGTCGAGCCCGCAGGACCGCCGCCGATCACGGCGACGTCGCAGTGCTTTTTCTCCGTGGCGACGCCCACAGCTGTCATGCCCGTCCTCCGGCTCCACCCGATTCTACCCTGCCGGGCTAGGGCTTCTTTTCCAGGTTCCCCTGCCGGACTTCGATGTCGGCGCGCTCGCGCAGGCTGGCGACATAGGCGTCGAGCTGGCGCGCGCCGGCGAACTGCGCCGCCCGCGCGCGCTCCGCGGTCTCTTGTGCCTCGGTCTTCGGCTCTGGCTCGAGCGGCCGCACGACGCGATACAGCATGTAGCCCTCGGTGCCGCGTTCGGCACCGACGTACGCGGGGAGCTTCCCGGGGTCCGCCGCCAGGATCTGGCGCAGCGCCCCCGCCGGCACGCCCTGCGGGCTGCGCCGGGATACGGGCTTGGGGGCGCTCCAGGCCAGGCCCGCGCCGGCGCCCTTGCGCAGCTCGGCGAGCTTCGCTTCGCCCGCCTGCCGCGCGCGCCGCGCCGCCTCCTCGGCGCGTAGCCGCCGCTCGATGTCGGCGCGCACTTTCTCGAGCTTGCTCTGCGACTCGGGCTGGTGCTCGATCACGCGCGCCGCCGCGAGGACGTTGGGCGCCACCTCGATGGCGTCGGTATTGCGCCGCGCCTTGACGGCGTCCGCGGCGAACAGCGCCCCCTGCAGCCTGGGGCTGGCGAGCACGCCGGCCTCGCCCGGCGCCGCGCCGCGCGCGATCCAGCCGCTCGTCTGCAGCGGAAGGTTGAAGCGCTCGGCCGCGGGCTTCAGGCTGTCGGCCTGCTCGTAGACCATGTTGCTGAACGCCTCCGCGGCCTCGGCGAAGCGCCGGGTGCCCTGCTGGCGCGCCAGCTCCGCCGCCAGCTCGGCGCGCACCTCGGCGAGCGGACGCACCTTGGCGGGCTGCACGCCGGTGACGCGGATCACGTGCCAGCCGAATTCGCTCTTCACCGGCGCGCTGATCTCGCCCTCCCGCATGCGGAACGCCGCCTCCTCGAACGCGGGTACCATCATGCCGCGGCCGAACAAGCCCAGGTCGCCGCCGTTCGCGGCCGAGCCGGGATCCTGCGAATGCTTCCTGGCGAGCTCGGCGAAGCGGCCCGGGTTCCTTGTCGCCTCCGCGGCCAGCCGCGCGGCCTCCTCCTCGGTTTTCACGAGGACATGGCTGGCGCGGCGCTGCTCGTCCACGCGGTACTGGCTGGCGCGCGCCTCGTAGGCGGCTTTCAGGTCGGCCTCGGCGACCGGCTCGCGCCGGCCGAGCGCCTCGGCGGAGAGCACCAGGTACTCGGCGCGCACGCGCTCGGGCACGCGGAATTCCGCCGGGTTGGCGTCGTAGTAGGCCTGCACCTGCGCAGCGTCCACCTGCACCTGCGCGAGGAACGGCTGCGCGGCGACGAGCGTCTCCTGCACCTCGCGCCGTTCCGCCTGGATCGCCTCGAGCCGCTCGGTGACGCTGCGCGAGGCGAGGGCGGTGCCGCGAATGGACTCCGCGAGCTGCGACAGCGCCATGTCGAGGCGCAGGCGCGATTCGAACATCTGCGGCGTCATGTTCTGCGCGCGCAGCAGCACCTCGTAGTTGGAGCGCGAGAAGCCGCCCTCGCCCTGGAACGCCGGCACCGCGGCGATGGTCTCGCGCAGCTGCTCGTCGCTCACCGAGAGGCCGCCGCGCAGCGCGGCGTCCGCGATCAGGCGCTGCGAGACGAGCGAATCGAGCAGCGCGAGCCGCGATTCGGTCGTGTCCAGCGCCTCGGTGTCGAGGTTGGGGCCGAACGCGGCGCGCAGCCGGTCCTGCTGGCGGCGCAGCTCCTCGGCGAACTCGGCCTGCGTGATGGGCGAGCCGTTCACCGTGGCGACGTCGTCGCGCCCGCCGCGGAAGCCCGTATAGGATTCCAGCCCGAAGAAGGCGAACGGGATCACCAGCAGGACGAGCACGATCTGCGCGAGGCGCTTGCGCTTGTGGATGATGTCGAACATGCGCTAAGAGATGTGGCGGAGCGGACGGGACTCGAACCCGCGACCCCCGGCGTGACAGGCCGGTATTCTAACCAACTGAACTACCGCTCCGTGCTTCTGGTGGGTGCTGACGGGATCGAACCGCCGACATTCGCCGTGTAAGAGCGACGCTCTACCAGCTGAGCTAAGCACCCGCGAAAAAGGGGCGCTAGTTTACTGCGTCCTTCAGCGCCTTGCCAGCGCGAAAGCGCGGCACGCGCGCCGCGGCGATCTGCAGCGGCGCGCCGGTGCGCGGATTGCGCCCGGCGCGCGCCTCGCGCCTGCCCGGGTAGAAGGTGCCGAAGCCGGACAGCGTCACCGCCTCGCCTTTCCTCAGGTTCGACTTCACCGCGCCGACGAGGGCGTCCACGGCGCGCTCCGCGGCGAGCTTGGAGATCTCGGCCTGCTGCGCGATGTGCTCGATCAGGTCCGCCTTGTTCATGGCGGTTCCTCAGTGCTTGACGGCGGTCGCCGTCCCCGGCTTGCCGTCCGCGGACGGCAGCGGCGCCGCCTCCTCGCGCTCGGGCAGCGGCTCGGGCTGGCGCTCGAGCGCCACCGCCAGCACCTGGTCGATCCACTTCACCGGGATGATCTCCAGCCGGTTCTTGACGTTGTCCGGGATCTCGACCAGGTCCTTCACGTTCTCGTCCGGGATCAGCACCGTCTTGATGCCGCCGCGGTGCGCGGCGAGCAGCTTCTCCTTCAGGCCGCCGATCTGCAGCACCTCGCCACGCAGCGTGATCTCGCCGGTCATGGCGACGTCAGCGCGCACCGGAATGCCGGAGAGCACCGACACCATGGCGGTGGCGATGCCGATGCCCGCGCTCGGGCCGTCCTTGGGCGTGGCGCCCTCGGGCAGGTGGATGTGGATGTCGTTCTTCTGGTAGAAGTCCTCCTTCACCCCCAGCTTGCGCGAGCGCGCCCGCACCACCGACAGCGCCGCCTGGATCGACTCCTGCATCACCTCGCCCAGCTTGCCGGTGGTGGTCATCTTGCCCTTGCCGGCCATGATCGCCGACTCGATGGTGAGGAGCTCGCCCCCCACCTCGGTCCAGGCCAGGCCCACGACCTGCCCGACCTGGTTCTTCTTCTCGGCCATGCCGTAGCTGTAGCGGCGAACGCCCAGGTACTTGTCGAGGTTGCGGGCGCTGACCGACACCTTGCGGTCCTCGCCCTTGCTGACCAGGGTCTTCACCACCTTGCGGCAGACCTTGGACAGCTCGCGCTCGAGCGCGCGCACGCCGGCCTCCCGCGTGTAATAGCGGATGATGTCGCGCACCGCGCTCTCGGAGACGGCCAGTTCCTCCGGCTTCAGCCCGTGGTTCTTCATGAGCTTGGGCAGCAGGTGCTTGAGCGAGATGCTGACCTTCTCGTCCTCGGTGTAGCCCGAGAGGCGGATCACCTCCATGCGGTCGAGCAGCGCCGGCGGGATATTCAGCGTGTTCGCCGTGCACACGAACATGACGTCGGAGAGGTCGTACTCGACCTCGACGTAATGGTCGACGAAGGTGTGGTTCTGCTCCGGATCGAGCACTTCGAGCAGGGCGCTGGCCGGGTCGCCCCGGAAATCCATGCCCATCTTGTCCACTTCATCGAGCAGGAACAGCGGGTTCTTGACCCCGACCTTGCTCATGTTCTGCAACAGCTTGCCGGGCATGGAGCCGATATAGGT
>CAZAEG010000211.1:0-5332 GCA_964484035.1 uncultured Enterobacteriaceae bacterium
TCCTCGCTATCCACCTCCAGGTCCGAGACCGCGGTGCCGAGCACCGGGTCCCAGTTGACGAGGCGCTTGCCGCGATAGATGAGGCCCTCCTCGTACAGCCGCACGAACACTTCCACCACCGCGCGCGACATCCTCGCGTCCATGGTGAAGTAGCCGGCCCTCTGTCCTTCCGTATCCGCGTAGGTCCAGTTGCCCGAGGCGCCCAGGCGCCGCATCTGGCCCATGATGGAAGCGCCGGAGCGCTGCTTCCACCGCCACACGCGCTCGATGAACTTCTCGCGCCCCAGGTCGTGGCGCGACTTGCCCTCGTCCTGCAGCTGGCGCTCGACCACGATCTGCGTGGCGATGCCGGCATGGTCGGTGCCGACCACCCAGTTGGTGTTGTCGCCGCGCATGCGGTGATAGCGGATGAGCGCGTCCATCAGCGTCTGCTGGAACGCGTGGCCCATGTGCAGGGTGCCGGTGACGTTCGGCGGCGGCAGCTGGACGCAGTAGGCGGGCTCGGCGTCGCCCTTGTGCGCGAACCAGCCCGCGGCTTCCCAGCGCCCGTACCAGCGGGCCTCGACCGCGTGCGGATCGAAGCTCTTGTCGAGCGACATGCTCAGCCGCCCGTGGAGGCGGAGCGCTTGGCGGCGATGGCGCCGGCGTCGAGCTTGCGCGCCTGCAGCTCGCGCGCGACGGCGACCGCGACCGCATCGTGCAGCGCCGCGCGCAGCGCGTCGCCCATCGCGGCGAGGGCGGGCTGCAGTTCCTTCTCCAGGCGCTGCAGCACCGCGCGCTCCAGCTCGCGCGACAGCGCCTCGACCGCGGCGGCGTCCAGCGCGGCCCGACCGGCGGGCGCTCCCGGGTCGACGATCTCCGTCAATACCGGCAGGTCCTCGGCGGGTGCCGCCTCGCGGTGGCGCTTGAGCAGCGCGTCCACGCGCTCCACCAGGGGATTGGAATCACTCACCGCGGCTCGCTCCCGCGAGGTCGTGGCTGGCGACGCGGTAGCCGCGCTCGCGATAGAAGCGATAGCGCTCGCGCGCCGCCTGGCGGTCGCCGTCGTCCCGCGCCACCACCTCGAGCAGGCGCTCGAAGCGCTCGAACGCCGGGGGCGTGTCCCGGCCGAGGTTGAGCAGGATGTCGCAGGGCGCGACCCCGCCGGCGTCCCCGGCGATGAGCACGGGGGTGTCCGGCGCGATCGGGTCCTCGGCGCGGCAGTGCGGCACGAAGCCGGTGGCCGGCCAGGTCCACAGCAGGCGGTCGAGGCTCTGCGCGGTATCGGCTTGCGGCGCGAAGATCAGGAGCCGCTTGCCTTGCGCCAGCGCCTTGCCGGCGAGGCGGCAGGCCACCTGCAGCTTGTCGGCGGCGTTGAAATAGAAGTCGACGCCGGTCATTTTCCCGCGCGCGACAGCGCGAAGCGCACGAGCAGCGGCACGGGCCGGCCGGTGGAGCCCTTGTCGCGGCCGCCCTTCCACGCCGTGCCGGCGATGTCGAGGTGCGCCCAGCGCAGCTTCTTCGTGAAGCGCGACAGGTAGCAGGCCGCGGTGACGCTGCCGGCGGGCCGGCCGCCGATATTGGCCATGTCGGCGAAGTTCGAGCGCAGCTGCTCCTGGTAGTCCTCCCACAAGGGCATCGGCCAGACGCGGTCCCAGGCGTCGTCGCCCGCCGCGCGCAGCGCTGCGGCCAGCTTGTCGTCGTTGGCGAACAGCCCGGTGGCGACGTGCCCGAGCGCGATGACGCAGGCGCCGGTCAGGGTGGCGATGTCGATGACCGCATCGGGCTTGAGGCGCTCGGCGTAGGTGAGCGCATCGCACAGGATGAGGCGTCCCTCGGCATCCGTGTTCAGGATCTCGACGGTCTGCCCCGACATCGTCTTCACCACGTCGCCGGGCCGCGACGCCTGGCCGCCGGGCATGTTCTCGCAGGTCGGCACCACGCCGATAACGTTCACCGGCGCCTTCATGCCGGCCAGCGCGCGCAGCGTCCCCAGCACGCTGCCGGCGCCCGACATGTCGTATTTCATCTCGTCCATCTCGCCCGCGGGCTTGAGCGAGATGCCCCCGGTGTCGAACGTGATGCCCTTGCCGACCAGCACCAGCGGCGGCGACTTCTTCGCGCCGCCGGCGTAGCGCAGCACGATGAGCTTGGGCGGCTGGTGCGAGCCGCGCGTCACCGCGAGCAGCGCGCCCATGCCGAGGCGCTCCATGTCGCGGCGCTCGAGCACTTCCAGGGCGAGCTTGAACTGGCGCGCGAGCTTCTTCGCTTCGTCGGCGAGGTAGGTGGGGGTGCAGATGTTCGGCGGCAGGTTGCCCAGCGTGCGCGCGAGCGCCACGCCGTCGGCGGTCGCCGCGGCTTCGCGCAGCGCGGCGCGCGCCGGCTCGGTCACGGCCTCGCCCTGCAGCGCCAAGGTCACCTCGGCCAGCGCCGGCGCCGGCGCCTTGTTCAGCGTCTTCAGCTGGTCGAAGCGGTAGAAGGACTCGCGCAATGCCAGGGCCGCCTGCCGCAGGTTCCACGCCGCGGGGCGCCGGCCGACCTTCAGCTCGGCGAGGTACAGCACGGCGTCGCGCGCGCCGAGCTCGCGCAGCGCGTCGGCCGCGCCGCGCACGGCCTTGCGATAGGCAGTTTCGGCGAAATCCTTCTGTTCCCCCAGCCCGACAAGCAGGATGCGCTCGGCGGCAAGCCCGGGAACGCCGTGCAGCAGCAGGGTGGAGCCCGCCTTGGCGCTCAGGTCGCCTTGCGCAAGCACCGCGCTCAGCCGGCCGCGGGCGGCGCGGTCCGCCGCGACCGCCGCGCGCGTCAGCACGGGGGCCTGCGCGCCCGACGCCTGATGCACCCCGAGCACCAGGCACCCGGTCTTCGCGCCCTGGGGCGCGAGCGCCCGTATGCTAAATTCCACCCGAATCTCCCGTGCAATGAGCGCTTTAAGTATCGCATGATCTTTCACCGCGCGCTGCTGCGAGAGTTCGCGCAACTGGCGACGGCGGTGTTCCTCTCGCTGTTCCTGATCGCCATCACCACGCGCCTCGTGCGCCTGCTCGGGCAGGCGGCGGGCGGCAAGATTCCCACCGACGCCGTGGTCGCTTTTCTCGGCTTCTTCGCGCTCAACGCGCTGCCGGTGCTGCTGTCGCTCACGCTGTTCGTCACGGTGCTGCTCACGATGACGCGCAGCTACCGCGATTCCGAGATGGTCATCTGGTTCAACGCCGGGCTGTCGCTCGCCGCTTGGGTGCGCCCGGTGCTGACCTTCGCGCTGCCGCTGGTGGCGCTGATCGCCACGCTGTCGATGGTGATCGCCCCGTGGGCGGTGCGCATTGGCGAGCAGTACCGCAGCCGCGTCGACGCGCGCGACGACGTGGCGCGCGTCGAACCGGGCGTGTTCGGCGAATCGCGCTCGCGCGACCGGGTGTTCTTCGTCGAGTCGGTGGGCAGCACGCCCGGGGAAGTGCGCAACGTCTTCGTCAATTCCGTGCAGCACGGGCGCACCGGCGTGATGTTCAGCCGCCGCGGCCTGGTGGAAACGGCGCCCAACGGCGATCGCTTCATCGTCATGCTCGACGGCAGGCGCTACGAAGGCGTGCCGGGGGAGGCCGACTACCGCGTGATGGAGTTCGAGCGCTACGAGGCGCGCGTCGAGTTGGTGGTCGGCGGCGAGTCGGTGCCCACGCACAAGAGCCTGTCCACGCTGGCGCTGCTGCAGAACCCGACGCACGCGAACCGCGGCGAGCTGGTGTGGCGCATCGGCATTCCCCTCTCGGCGCTGCTGCTCGCGCTGCTCGCCATTCCCATGAGCTTCGTCAATCCGCGCGCCGGGCGCTCGGTCAACCTGCTGTTCGCGCTGCTCGCCTATCTCGTGTACCAGAACCTGCTGAGCGTCAGCCAGGCGCGCGTGGCGCTGGGCAAGCTGGACTTCTCCCTGGGGTGGTGGCTGGTGCACGCGGTCGTGCTCGCCGTGCTGCTCGTGCTGTTCGCGCAGCGCATGACCCTGCTGCGCGTGAAGCTGCGGGGCTGAGGCGATGACGGGCGCGAGCCGCACGCTGAACCGCTACCTGGCGCGCGAGGTGCTGGCGGCGGTGAGCTTCATCCTGCTGGGCTTTCTCGGCCTGTTCGCGTTCTTCGACCTGCTCGGCGAGTTCCGCGACCTGGGCAAAGGGAACTACAACCTGCGGCAAGTGTTCGCGTACGTGCTGCTGTCCACGCCGACGCACGCCTACGAGCTGCTGCCGGTGGCGGTGCTGATCGGCACGCTCTACGTGCTCGCGCACCTCGCCAACAATTCCGAATTCACCGTGATGCGCGCCGCCGGCATGTCGCCGGGGCAGGCAAGCGGAATGCTGCTGCGCACCGGGCTCGTGTTCGCCGCGGTCACCTTCGCCGTCGGCGAATGGGTGGCGCCGGCCGCGGAGGAGGCGGCGCAGCAGGTGCGCATGCGCGCGCTCTCCGCCGCCATCGGCCAGGACCTGCATTCGGGGCTGTGGTTCAAGGACGAGCGCGCCTTCATCAACGTGCGCCAGGCGCGCGAGCCGAGCCGGCTGAACGGCGTGCGCATCTACGAGTTCGACGCCGACTACCGGCTGGGCAGCATCACCTCGGCGGCGCTCGGCGAGTACCTGGCGCAGGGCGCCTGGCGGCTGAGCGAGGTCGTGCAGACGCGCTTCACCGCGGACGGGCCGCGCAGCACGCAGCTCGCGCAGACGCGCTGGCAGACCGCGGTGACGCCGGAGCTGATCAGCGTGCTGGTCGTCGACCCCGAGCGCATGTCGGCCTGGAGCCTGTACCGGTACACCCAGCACCTGGCGGGCAATCGCCAGAAGACGGGACGCTACGAGATCGCGCTGTGGAAGAAGCTGTTCTACCCGATCGCGACGCTGGTGATGATGGCGCTCGCCCTGCCGTTCGCGTACCTGCACGCGCGCTCCGGCATGGTGGGGCTGAAGGTGTTTCTCGGCATCATGCTGGGTATCTTCTTCCACATGCTGAACGGCCTTTTCGCGCACATCGGCTTGCTGCAGGATTGGCCGCCGTTCGCCGCCGCGGCCGTCCCGGGTGCGGCGTTCTTCCTCGCGGCGGTGCTGATGATGTGGTGGGTCGAGCGCCGCTAGGCGCGAATCAGACGCGTGCCCGCCAGCCGGTCGTGCAGGAACTGACCGTCGCGGTCGGCGAGCGCCCAGGCGAGCGAGATTCCGGTCGGCACCAGCGCGAGCGCGTAGACAAAGCGCAGCAGCGCGCGGCCCGGCGTCACCCGCACCAGGCGCACGCGCCAGGCCTTCATCGCCAGCGTCTGGCCGCCGCGCAGCCAGCACCACAGGAAATAGGCGGCGAACACGGCGGCGAGGAACGCCTGGTGCGC
>CAZAEG010000212.1:0-3045 GCA_964484035.1 uncultured Enterobacteriaceae bacterium
TCGGCAAGGTAGAGGTCCTCCTGCAGGCCGATCACGACCCGCTCGCGGGTCACGCTCGCGCCGGGCTGCACGGAAAAGCCGTGCAGCTCGGGACAGCGCTGGAACAGCGTCGCCAGGCGCGCGGCCAGGTCGGACTCCAGCTTGATGAACTCGGTACTGTGCTGTAGCGCGTTCACGTGCCACCTCCTGCGCCGCCAGCTTCGCGCGCCGGGGGCCGTGGGTCGAGGAACGAGTCCCGTACACCACAGTCTCTGACGCGGCGCGGCGACGAACGCAGCGCGGCGTCTGACGTGCGGTCGATGCGTACGGTGAACAATCTGCCTCTCATGACCCCCACCCTAGGCCCGGGAAGGCGCTCGGTCGGTGCGCTTGCGCACCGGTTCTGCGCGCTTCCGCCAGCAGCCGATCAGAAGACCAGATCCGGCAGGTAAGTGGCGATCCCCGGGAAAATCGCGACCAGAACCACGGCGACGAGCAGAATCACCCAGTAGGGCGTCGAACTGGCGAATATGCGCCAGACCGAGATGTCCCGGTCGTCGATCGAGCTCTTCACGGTGTAGACGAGGATGCCGAAGGGCGGCGTCAGCAGGCCGGCCTCGATGGCGAGGATGCCGATCACGGCGAACGCGATCGAGTCGAAGCCCGCGGCGACGGCGATGGGCTCGAAGATGATGACCGTGAGCAGCATGATGGAGATGGAGTCGATCATCATGCCGAGCACGAACCAGATGCCGATCATGATCGCCAGGACCAGAACCGGGGTCAAGCCGCTCTGCACGAATGCGTCTCGGATCGCGCTGGTCACGCCGGTCATCGCCAGCGTGCGCGCGTAGAGCGAGGCCGCGACCAGCAGGATCAGGATCGGCGCCGAAGTCCTGCCCACCGACAGGATGCACTGCAGGATCTCGCGCCAGCGCATGCCCTTGACGATGCCGAGGACGAGGGCGATGAAGGCGCCCGCGCCGGCGCCCTCGGTCGGCGTGAACAGGCCGAACCAGATCCCGCCCAGCACCGTCACGACGACCAGCACGATGCCGATCGCGCTGGTCCACAGCGACCACGGGTCGACCGGCTCGACGGCCGCCGCCAGCTCGGCGCCGCGGCCCGCCCCCACGGTTTCGGGCCGCAGGATCGCCGTGCCGAGGATGTACAGGCAGAACATGCCCGCCACCATGAGGCCGGGGATCACGCCGGCCAGAAACAGCGCACCGATCGACTTCTCCGTCAGGATGCCCCAGACGATCATCAGCACGCTCGGCGGGATCAGCATGCCCAGGCACGACGAGCCGGCGATCGCGCCCAGCGCGAAGCTGCGGCTGTAGCCGTGGCGCTTCATCTCCGGGTAGGAGATGCGCGAGAAGGCGGCGGCGGAGGCGATGCTGACCCCGGTCACCAGCGAGAACAGCGCGTTGCCGAGCACGGTGGCGAGCGCCAAGCGTCCGGGCAGCCGGCGCAGTCCGCGGTTGATGCCCCGGTAGACGTCGGTCACCGCTCCCGAGCGCGCGATGAACTCGCCCATCAGCATGAACAGCGGAATCACCGCGAACACGTAGTCGCGCAGCGCCTCGTAGGCGGTGCTCGCCAGCATGCGCTCGACGATGGCGAAATTGCCGGTGACGAGATACACGCCGAGCGCGCTCGCGATGCCCAGGGCGACCGCGATGTGCACGCCGAGCAGCACCAGCACCACCAGGCTGACGAGCAGCACGGTGGCGACGTCGACTTCGAACACCGTTCAGTCTCCCGGGGGCGTCTCAGCCGCCCGTCGGCCCGGCGTCCTCGAATTCGAAGACATCGATGAGAGCGGCGACGGCGTAGTTCACGATGGCGAGCGCGGCGCCGGCGAGGATCATGAAGCGCGTCGGCCACACCGGCACGCGCAGCGCGCCTTCGCCCCAGAATTCGGACGTGGTCCAGGCGTGCATCGCCGGTTCGAGGGTCCCGCGCAGGATCATCAGGAACAACGCCGCGCCCAGGGCGTAGCCCGCGAGGAGCGTGACGCGCCGCAGCACGCGCGGCATCGCCAGCAGCAGCGTGTCCGAGCGCAGCATCGAATGGCTGCGGATGGCGTAACCGAGCTGCAGGTACACGATCATCACGATCGAGCTGATGACGATCTCGCGCACCCCCGGGATGGCGTCGCCGACCAGGTTGTTGGCGACGATGTCGGCGACGATCAGCAGCGACAGTCCCAGCGCCCAGAAGGCGGCCAGGACCATCAGGAACTTAGACAGCTGGTCGCTGAAGCGGATCAGGTAGCGCACTGGCGCGCTACTTGATCTCGTAGCGGTAGGGCCACTTGTGGCCGTGCTTCTCCGCCGCCTCCAGCGTGAGCTTGAGGATCTGCGATGCGGGCAGCCCCTTGGCGTCGAGCTCCCTGGCCATCGACGGCGGCCAGTCCTTGAGCGCCCGCGCCCACTCGGTGCGCACCGCGTCGTCGATGCTGTTGACCGTGATCAGGCCGCGCAGCGTCTTGATGTCGCGCTCGTAGCGTGCGCGGTTCACCTTGCCGACCTGCTCCTCGAAGTCTTTCGCCGTCTCGAGCAGGATGGCCTGAACGTCTTGCGGCAGGCGTTTCCAGGTATTCAGGTTGATGGTCAGGCCGTGCCAGGTGATGGTGCCGAAGCCGATCAGCGTGTAGAACGGTCCCACCTCGTGCAGCTTGAGGTTGACCCAGGCGCTCGGGACCATGATCCAGCCGTCGTACACGCGCGTCTGCATGCTGGTGTAGGCCTCCGGCAGCGAGCTCTGCACCGGGGTGACGCCGGCATACTTCAGCCAGTTCAGGTTGAGCCCGGCGCCCGCGATCCTGCGCCCGGCGAGCGCCTTGAGCGACTTCCACTCGAAGTTGGTGCCGAGGTTGTAGCTCGCGTCGGTGATGCGGGCGAGCAGCTTCTGGTTGAACTTCTCCTCGAACACGTTCGTCAGGTACGGCACCTTGGCGTAGACGTCCTGCGCCACGCGCAGGCTGTCGATCGAATCGACCGGGCCGAAGGGCAGCATGACCTGGAAGGCGTGCATCGGCAGGTTGGCGGGCTCGAAGCA
>CAZAEG010000213.1:0-3748 GCA_964484035.1 uncultured Enterobacteriaceae bacterium
CCCAACGCCTGCGAAATCGGCTGCGACGCCTGCGGCAAGGGCTGCCGCGCCGACATCCTGCTGCGGCCCGACGACGTGGTGCACGACGACAACGCCCCGACGCAGGCCGAGGTCGTGCACAAGGCGTTCCGCGGCGCCGACATCATGTACACGCTCAAGCTCGCGAGCGGGCGCCGCGTGCTCGCGCTCGTGCCGAGCCACCACAACCACGCGCTAGGCGAAAGTATCGGCATCCGCCTCGACGTCGACCACGTGGTGGTATTTCAGCCCGAGCGCTGATCGCGCAGGTTGTAGATCGCGCGCAGCTCGATCTCGCATGCCCGGCCGCGCAACTCGGCCGGGACCGGCACGGAGCGACTGGCGTTGTCGAACATCTGCAGCGCCTGCTGGTCGAGCACCTCGTGCCCCGAGCTGCGCTTCACGCGCAGCGCCGCGAGGCGACCGTCGGCGTCGATCGCTACCAGCACCACCACCTCGCCCTCCCAGTCGTTGTCGATCGCCACGCGCGGGTAGCGCTTGAAGCGCACCGCAGCGCGGGTGACGGCCTGGCGGTAGCCCTCGAGCGCGCCGGCTTCGACGGCAGGCGCCGGCGCTGCAACAGTCGCGACGACGCCCGGTTCGAAGCGCGGAACGGGCGCGGGCACAGGCGCGGGCGCCGGCGCCGGAAGGGGTGCGGCCGTCGCGCGCGGCAACGGTAAAGGTCCCGGCGTGACGGACGCGGGATCAGGTGCTGCCGGCACCGGCTTCGCGACCGGCTGCGGGCGCTCCGGCTCCGGCTTGCGGATTTCGCGCACAGGCGCCGACGGCGGGGCCGGAGGGGGTTCCGGCCTTTCGACGCGCGCAACGAGCGGCTCGGGTTCCGGCGGAATGAGCGCGGACAGTTCGCGCGTGAGAGGCAAGGCCAGCAGCAGCGCGTGCAGCAGGATCGACGCGACGACGGCGACACCCAAGGTTCGGTTCGCCCCCTTGCGCACGGCTGCTACGCGCGCCGCATCGCCCGCCATACCTTCTCCGGCGTGAGCGGCATCTCCAGGTGCGTGACGCCAGAGCCGGCCAGCGCGTCGAGCACCGCGTGGACCACTGCGGGCACCGCGCCGATGGTGCCGATCTCGCCGCAGCCTTTCACCCCGAGGAGGTTGGTCGTGCAGGGCACGCTCTCGTCGAAAGCGTTCACCATCGGCGGGAACTGGTCGGCGCGCGGCACGCAGTAGTCCATCATCGACCCGGTGAGCAGCTGGCCGCTGTCGTCGTAGACCGCCTGCTCGTAGAGCGCCTGGCCGACGCCCTGCGCCATGCCGCCCTGGATCTGTCCCTCGACGATGGCGTGGTTGATGATGCGGCCGATGTCGTCGAGGCTCGAGAGGCGCGCGAGCGCCACCTCGCCCGTCTCGGGATCGATCTCCACTTCGCAGGCCTGCGCGCCGTTCGGCCACGACGGCGTCGAGGGCGTCTGCGTCGCCGCCACGCGCACGCGCTTTTCGGGCTGGCGCGAGGCGAGCTCGGCCAGCCCAACGGATTTGTCCGTGCCGGCGACGACGAAGCAGCCGTCGCGGAACTCGATGTCCGCGGCCGCCGCCTCCAGCGCGTCGGCGGCGAGCTCCTTGCCGCGAGCGATGAGCGTGCGCCCCGCGGCCACCACCGCCGAGCCGCCGACGAACGCCGAGCGCGAGCCGACGCTGCCGACGCCGTTGGCGCGGTCGGTGTCGCCCTGCACGATCGTCACCGCGTTGGCGGGAATCTGCAGCACCTCGGTGACGAGCTGCACGTACGTGGTCTCGAGCCCCTGACCCATCGCCTGCGTGCCGGAAAACACGGTGACGTGACCGCCGGCATCCACCTCGATGTCCACCGTCTCGGTGGGCAGCGCGCCGGTCCATTCGAGGTAGGCCGAGAGCCCGCGGCCGCGCAGCTTCCCGCGCCGCTTCGAGTGCTCAGCGCGCGCCGCATAGCCTTTCCAGTCCGCGACTGCCAGCAAAGCGTCGAGCATGCGCGGAAAATCGCCCGTGTCGTAGATCTCGCCCGCGTGCGTGGTGTAGGGGAAGTCCGCCGGCTGCAGAAGGTTCTGCCGGCGCATGCTCACCGGGTCGATGCCCATCTCGCGCCCGGCCTTCTCCACCAGGCGCTCGATGAGGAAGTTGCCTTCGGGGCGTCCCGCGCCGCGGTAGGCGCCCGTGGCCATCGTGTTGGTGAGCACGGCCTGGAAATGGAAGTCCACTGCAGGGACGCGGTAGACCGACGTCGCCACCTTGGCCATCAGCATGAGCGGGATGATGGCCGAGGAGCCCACCGGCACGGCGCCCATGTTACCGAGCGAGTGAATGCGCAGCGCGAGGATGCGCCCGTCCGCATCGAGCGCGAGCGCCGCCTTGAAGTGCATGTCGCGGCCCATGTGCGCGGCGAGGAACTCCTCGCTGCGTTCGCCGCGCCAGCGCACCGGCCGCCCGAGCTTCCTCGCGGCATAGGCCACCAGCACTTCTTCGGGCGTCAACCCGGTTTTCATGCCGAAGCCGCCGCCGATGTCGCCGTTGACGATGCGGAAATCCGCGGGCTTGCCGCCCAGCGCCGCCGCCAGCAGGTCGCGCGCGCCGGTGGGCTGCTGGCATTGCGTATACACGGTGGTGCGCCCGTCCTCGTGCACGCCGATCGCGCAGCGCGGCTCCATCGCCACCGCGACCAGGCGCTGGTTGTGCAGCTCGATTCGGGTGACGTGCGCGGCGCGCTTGAACGCCGCCGCGGCCTCGTCCGGCTTGCCGTAGCGCGTCTCGGCGGCGACGTTGCCAGGCGCCTCGGGCCAGAGTTGCGGCGCGTCCGGCTTCACGGCCGCGCGCGGATCGACCACGCAGGGCAGGTCCTGATAGTCGATCGCGGCGAGCTCGGCGGCATCCTGCGCCTCCAGGCGCGTCCGCGCGACCACCGCCACCACCGGGTGCCCGACGTAGAGCGCGCGCTCGCCGGCGAGCGGCGTGCGCGGCGGCGCGGACATCGGCTGCCCGTCCGCGCGCCTGAAGAGCGGCGGCACCGGGATGTGCTTCACGCCGTCGGCGGCGAGCTCGGCGAGCGTCCAGGCGGCGAGCACGCCCGGCGCCGCGCGCACGGCGGCGAGCTCGACCGAGCAGATCCTCGCGTGCGCGTAGGGCGAGCGCACGACGACGAGCGCCGCCTCGTCGGCAAAGCGCCGGTCGTCGCTGAACCGGCCCTTGCCGACGAGGAGCCGGTCGTCCTCGAGGCGCTTCTGCGTGCGCGAGGCGCCGAAGCGCGCGGACTCGGGGTCGAACTGGATCTCGGGGGCATTCATCTCGGCATCCACGGTAAACGAAAAAAAGCGCCCCGCGCGGGGGCGCTCGACCTTCCAGGGAGGAGTTTACCGCGGGTGCTCGGGGCCGCCGAACAAGACCGGGTCGGCGACCTTGGCCGGGGGCGCATGCCCGGGAAACAGCGCGCCGAGCGCATGTTTGAGCATCTGCCCTCTTCAGTGCAGAACGCTGGCGAAGGTGCGGCCGCGCAGCAGCTCGATCGCGTCGGGCTGCTCGTCCACCAGCTCGAGCAGCGCCCGCGAGATCTCGCCGACCAGCGTCGCCGCCTGCTCGCCGTTCAGCGCCTGGCACCAGACGACGTCGGCAAGGTAGAGGTCCTCCTGCAGGCCGATCACGACCCGCTCGCGGGTCACGCTCGCGCCGGGCTGCACGGAAAAGCCGTGCAGCTCGGGACAGCGCTGGAACAGCGTCGCCAGGCGCGCGGCCAGGTCGGA
>CAZAEG010000214.1:0-3111 GCA_964484035.1 uncultured Enterobacteriaceae bacterium
GGCGCACCGTGCGTCGCCCAGCGCGTGTGCGCGATGGCGGTTTCGGACTGGAGCCGCTGCTTGCCGATCTGGCCGGCGAGATCCTCGACCCGCGCCACGCTGCGTATGCGCTCGAGCCGGCCCTCGCCCAGGGCGGCGACGCCGCAGGAGTCGTAGCCCCGGTACTCGAGACGGCGCAGACCCTCGACCAGCACCGGCACGATATCGCGCGTGGCCACCGCGCCGACGATTCCGCACATGGGCTACTTCTTCCGCGGCTTCCAGTTGGACAGCGACACCTGCCTGGCACGCGCCACCGTAAGCTGGCCAGGCGGCGTGCTTTTGCTGATAGTGGATCCCGCGCCGATGTAGGAACCCTTGGCGATCGTCACCGGGGCGACCAGCGTCGCGTCGGAGCCGATGAAGCAGTCGTCCTCGATCACGGTGCGGTGCTTGGCCACGCCATCGTAGTTGCAGGTGATGGTGCCGGCGCCGATATTCACGCGCGCGCCCACGTCGGTGTCGCCGATGTAGGCGAGGTGATTGGCCTTCGACCCGGCGCCGATGCGGCTCGCCTTCACCTCGACGAAGTTGCCGATGTGCACCTCCTCGGCGAGCTGCGCCCCGGGACGCAGGCGCGCGTACGGTCCCACGCGGCAGCGCTTGCCGACGGTGGCATCCTCGAGCAGCGAAAAAGCCTGGATTTCGGTATCCGCATCCACCGTCACGTTGCGCAGCACGCAGTTCGGGCCGACGCGCACGCGATCGCCCAGCTTCACGGTGCCCTCGAAGACGCAATTGACGTCGATCGCCACGTCGCGCCCGCAAGCGAGCTCGCCGCGCACGTCCACGCGCCACAGGTCGGCGAGCGCGACGCCGGCTTCCAGGAGCCGCTTCGCCTGCGCATTCTGGTACGCGCGCTCGAGGAGCGCGAGCTCGTGGCGCGAATTCACGCCCGCCACTTCCCAGGGATCCTCGGCCCGCACGGTCGCGACCTGCACACGGTCCTTGACCGCGAGCGCGATCACGTCGGTCAGGTAGTGTTCCTTCTGCGCGTTCGCCGTCTTCACTTTCGCCAGCCACGCCGCCAGGCGCGCTGCCGGCGCCGCCAGGAATCCCGCGTACCACTCGCGGATGCGCAGTTGCCTGGCGCTGGCATCCTTCTGTTCGACGATGCGGCGCACGCGCATGCGCGCGTCGCGCACCACGCGCCCGTAGCCGGACGGATCACTCAGGTCCGAGGTGCAGATGGCGAGCCCCTTGGTGCAGGCCGCGACGAGGCGCTCGAGCGTCCCGGCGCGCACCAGCGGCACGTCGCCGTTCAGCACCAGCACGTGCGCGCCGCGCGCCACCTGCGGCAGCGCCTGGGCCAGCGCGTGCCCGGTGCCGAGTTGCTGCGCCTGCTCGACCCACGTCACGGGCGCGCCGGCGAACGCCGTGCGTACGTCGGCGCCGCCATGGCCGTGCACGACGAGCACTTGCGCGGGCTGGAGTGAGCGTACCGTGTCGAGTACGTGCGCGAGCAGCGGGCGGCCCGCCAGCGGATGGAGCACTTTGGGCAAAGCCGAGTGCATGCGCTTGCCCTGGCCCGCGGCAAGCACGATCACGGCGAGGCTCATGGCGCGGATTCTAGCACCCCGAATCCGTCGAACTCATTGAAAGATTGTGGAAAACGGCTGTAACATGGCTGCCACAGTACTGCGGCACGGACCTTGAACGACGAATACCTGCAGATTCTCCTGCGACTGCTCGCAGCGCTCGCGGCGGGCGGCATCATCGGCCTCGAGCGCAGCTTTCGCGGGCGCGCGGCAGGCTTTCGCACGCATGCGCTGGTGTGCATTGCCTCGAGCCTGCTGATGCTGGTCACCGTGTACGAGGGTCATTGGTTCCCTTCCTTGAGCGGTGCGCGCGTGGTCATCGACCCGACGCGCATGGCGCAGGGCATCATGACCGGCATCGGCTTTCTCGGCGCCGGCGTGATCGTGAAGGAAGGGCTCACCGTGCGCGGACTGACCACCGCGGCGTCCATCTGGGTGACCGCCGCCATCGGCATCCTCACCGGGATCGGCTTCTACTATGCGGCGGGACTGGGCGTGGTGCTCGCGCTCGGCACGCTCTCGGTGTTCCGCTGGATCGAAGGCAGGATGCCGACCGAGTTGTACGCCAACTTCACGGTGCGCTTCGCGCGCGATGCGGTGATGCCCGAAACCCGGCTGCGCGGCCTGGTCGCGCGCTTCGGCTTCTCGGTGGCCAACCTCAACTACCGCCTGCTCGGCGAAGGCGAGCAGTTCGAGTACCGCATGGTGATGCGCACGCTCAAGGCAGACAACGTGCGCCTGCTCGCCGAGGCGCTCAACGCCGATCCCGGCATCCTCGAGTACCGCATCTCGCCGACGAGCGACTGAGCTAGCGCGGCAGCTCGGAAGAGCCCATCAGGAACTCGTCCACCGCGCGCGCGCACTGGCGGCCCTCGCGGATCGCCCAGACGACGAGCGACTGCCCGCGCCGCATGTCGCCGGCGGCGAAGATCTTCGGCACGCTCGTCGCGTAGCAGCCCGCGCCGTCGGTGGCGGCCTGCGCGTTGCCGCGGGCGTCCTTCGCAACGCCGAAGGCCTCGAGGATCGACATGTACGGCGCGACGAAGCCCAGCGCGAGCAGCACGAGGTCCGCCGGCATCTCGAACTCCGAGCCCGCAATCTCGACCGGCTTGCCGTCCCGCCATTCGAGCCGTGCCGCGCGCAGCGCCTTCACGCGCCCGTTCTCGCCCAGGAACGCCTTGGTGGCGATGGACCAGTCTCGCGTCACGCCCTCCTCGTGCGAGGACGAGGTGCGCAGGCGCGTCGGCCAGTAGGGCCAGACCGGGTTGCGCTCCACGTCGGCCGGCATCGGCAGCAGCTCGAAATTGGTGACGGACTTCGCGCCGTGGCGGTTGGACGTACCCACGCAGTCCGAGCCGGTGTCGCCGCCGCCGATCACCACGACGTGCTTGTCCGTCGCCCGGAGCTCGCTCACGTTCTTGTCGCCCGCCACGCGCCGGTTCTGCAGCGGCAGGAAATCCATCGCGAACTCGATGCCCTTCAGATCCCGGCCCGGCACCGGCAGATCGCGCGGCGCCTCGGCCCCGCCCGCCAG
>CAZAEG010000215.1:0-10460 GCA_964484035.1 uncultured Enterobacteriaceae bacterium
AGCAGGCCGCCGGGGTCGTTGCGCAGGTCGAGCACCAGGCCCTTCAGGTTGCCCTGCTTGTAGAGGTTCGACAGGTGGCGCACCAGGTGCTCGGTGGTCGATTCCTGGAACTGCGACACGCGCACCCAGCCGTAGCCCGGCTCGATCAGCTTGGACTTCACGCTCTGCACGCGGATCACGGCGCGCTTCAGCGTCACCACGATGGGCTGCGGCTGGCCCTTCCTCGAGATGGTGAGCGTGATCTCGGTGTCGGGCTTGCCGCGCATGCGCTTCACCGCGTCGGCGAGGGTCATGCCTTTCACCGGGGTGTCGTCGAGGCGGATGATGAGGTCGCCCGGCTTGATGCCGGCGCGGAACGCCGGCGTGTCCTCGATCGGCGAGACCACCTTCACGAAGCCGTCTTCCATGCTCACTTCGATGCCCAGGCCGCCGAACTGGCCCTGCGTGCCGACCTGCAGCTCCTTGAAGGCGTCGGCGTCGAGGTACGCCGAGTGCGGGTCGAGCCCCGAGAGCATGCCGTTGATGGCCTCGGTGATGAGCTTCTTGTCCTCGACCGGCTCGACGTAGTTCTGCTTGATGGCGCCGAACACCTCGGTGAAGGCGCGCAGCTCGTCCACCGGCAGCGGCCCGCGCGTGGCGCGGTCGGCGATGGCCTGGAAATTGAGGCTGAGCAGCACCCCGGCGACGGCGCCGAGCGCGACGAGCCCGATGTTCCTGATCCTGCTCATGTGCGATGAATCCTCATTTCAGGACCACCCAGCGCAGCGGGTCGAACGCCTTGCCGAGGTGCCTGAGCTCAAAGTATAAACCCGATTGCTCGTTGCCACCGCTCGCGCCCACCGTGGCGACGATCTCGCCCGCGGCCACCGGGTCGCCCGTCTGCTTGAGCAGCGACTCGTTGTTGGCGTAGATCGACAAATAGGCCTCACCGTGGTCGACAATGAGCAGGTTGCCGTAGCCGCGCATCCACTCGGCGTACACCACCTGCCCGGCGGCCACCGCCAGCACCGGCTGCCCCTCCGCGGCGCGGATGAATACGCCTTTCTTGCCGGCAGGGCCTTGCTCCCTTGGTGCGCCGAACAGGCCCACAAGTTCCCCGCGCACCGGCAGCCGCAGCTTGCCGCGCAGCCGCGAGAACGGGCCGGCGAGCGCGCCGAGCAGCGGCACCGTTTCCACGCGCGCGAAGCCCGCGCCCGGGCGCGCCGCCAGCACGTGAACTATTTCCTCCACCAGCCGCGCCAGGCGCCGCTCGTCGGCTTGCAGCGTGCTGATCCGGCGGCGCGACTTGCGGATCTCGCCCGACACGCGCGCGAGGATGCTGCGCCGCGCGCGGCGCTCGTCGAGGATGCGCGCGCGGTCGCCCCGGCTTTCCTCCTCGATCGCCGCCACGCGCCGCCGCCGCTCCTCGGCCGCGCGGCGCACGTCCTCGGTCTCGGCGAGGCCCTCGCGCAGCGCCGCGCCGAGCCGCGCCGTGGCGCGCGAGAGCTCCGCGAGGTAGTACAGTCGCCGCGCCACGTCGGACGGGTTCGCGCCCGAGAGCGCGATCTTCAGTGCATCGGGCGCGCCCGCGGCATGGCGCGCGGCGAGCAGCCGCCCGAGCGCGGCCTGCTGGCGCGCGAGGCGCTCGGCGAGCGCGCGGCTGCGCGCCGCGAGGCGCGCGAGCTCGCCCTGCGCCGCGCGCCCCTCGGCCTCGAGCCCGCGCAGCGCGCGGTTGGCTTGCGAAATGGCGCGCTCGGAGTCGCGCAGCGCGTCGCGCGCCTCGCGCCGGTCCGCCTCCTTCTCGCCGAGCCCCGTGCGCAGCGCCTCGATGCGCGCGCGCAGCGCCGCCAGGTCCTCCTCGCGGCTCGCCTGCGCGCCGTGCGGCGCGGCCGCCGCGGCGAGCACGAGCACGGCGAGCAGCGCGCGCCTCAGGCCCTCGCCTTTCCCTGGGCCGAGACCGCGGCGACGCGGCGCTCGATGTCCGCCGCGTCTCCCAGGTAGTAGTGCTTCAGCGGCTGCAGCGCGCCGTCGAGCTCGTAGACCAGCGGTATGCCGGTGGGCACGTTCAGGCCGACGATGTCGGCGTCGGCGACGCCGTCGAGGTGCTTGATCAGCGCGCGCAGCGAATTGCCGTGCGCGGCGACGAGCACGCGCCGCCCGGCGCGCACCTGCGGCGCGATCGTCCCGTTCCAGTACGGCAGCACGCGCGCCACGGTGTCCTTCAGGCACTCGGTGAGCGGCACCTCGGCGCCGGCGTAGCGGGGATCCCGGCCCTCGTGTCGCGGATCGTCGGCCCGCAGCGCGGGCGGCGGCGTGTCGTAGCTGCGCCGCCAGGCGAGCACCTGGGCCTCGCCGAACTTCGCCGCCATTTCCGCCTTGTTCAGGCCCTGCAGGTCGCCGTAGTGGCGCTCGTTCAGCCGCCAGCACTTCTCGACCGGCAGCCAGCAGCAATCCATCTCCTCCAGCGCGAGCCACAGGGTGCGGATGGCGCGCTTCAGGACCGAGGTGTGCGCGGTATCGAAGGCGTAGCCCTCGGCGCGCAGCAGCCTGCCGGCGGCGCGCGCCTCCTCGACGCCGGCGGCCGACAGGTCGACGTCGGTCCAGCCGGTGAAGCGGTTCTCGCGGTTCCACGTCGACTCGCCGTGGCGCAGGAACACGATGCGGTGCATGCGCTCAATTATAATGTCGCGTCCATGCTGGAATTCCTGCAGAAGAACATCCTGCTGGTCGCCGCGGCGGTCGGCTCCGGGGCGATGCTGCTGTGGCCGCTCGTGCGCGGCGGCGTCGGCGGCGGCCCCTCGGTCAACACGCTGCAGGCGACGCAATTGATGAACCGCGAGAACGCGCTGGTGCTCGACGTGCGCGAGCCCGCGGCGTACGCCGCGGGCCACATCCTCGGCGCGCGCAACCTGCCGCTCTCCGAGCTCGACAAGCGCGCCGCGGATTTCGAGAAATACAAGTCGAGGACGGTGATCGTGCATTGCGACACCGGCGGCACGTCGGCGCGCGCCGTGGGCCTGCTCAAGGCGCGCGGCTTCGAGAAGGTGGTCAGCCTCGCCGGTGGCTTTCGCGCCTGGCTGCTGGCGAGCCTGCCGGTGGAGCGCTGACTTGGCGCGCGTCACCCTTTACGCGACCGCCGCGTGTCCCTACTGCCAGGCGGCCGCGCGCCTGCTGGCGCAAAAGGGCGTCACCGACGTCGAGACCGTGCGCGTCGACCTCGAGCCGGGGCGCCGCGACGAGATGCGGGCGCGCTCCGGCGAGTGGACGGTGCCGCAGATCTGGATCGGCGCGCGCCATGTCGGTGGCTGCGACGAGCTGTACGCGCTGGAGCGCAACGGCGAGCTCGACGCCCTGCTCGAGACCGAGAGGACCTGACCGCATGGCCGACGAGCAGCCGCAGCCCAGCTTCCAGATCGAGAAGATCTACGTGAAGGACCTCTCGCTCGAGATCCCCAACGCGCCGCAGGTGTTCCTCGAGGCGCAGACGCCGCAGCTCGAGATCCAGGTCAGGAACGAATCCACGCGCTTCGCCGACGGCCTGTTCGAGGTGGTGATCACCGTGACGGTCACCGCCAAGGCGGGCGAGAAGACGCTGTTTCTCGCCGAGGCCGCCCAGGCAGGCATCTTCTCGGTGCGCAACGTGCCGGGCGCGGACCTGGAGCCGCTGCTCGCCGTGGCCTGCCCGACGATCCTCTACCCCTACGCGCGCGAGGCGGTGTCGGACGCGGTGACGCGCGGCGGCTTTCCGCCGGTGCTGCTCGCGCCGGTGTCGTTCGAGGCGCTGTACGCGCAGCGCCAGCAGCAGCAGGGCGCGGGCGATGCGCCGCGCGTAGAGGCGGCGAGCTAGCGCCATGCGCCGCGTCGCCGCCGCCCTTGTCCTCGCGCTCGCCGCCGGCGCCGCGCACGCGCAGTTCCTGAGCGTCGGCGAGAACGCCGTGATCCTCTACGACGCGCCCTCGCGCAACGCCAAGCCCCTGTATGTCGTGTCGCGCCAGTACCCCCTCGAGGTGATCGTCAACCTCGAGGCGTGGGTGAAGGTGCGCGATGCTTCCGGCGCGCTCACCTGGGTGGAGCGCAAGGCCCTCGTCGAGCAGCGCACGGTGGTGATCACCGCGCCCTCGGCCGAGGCGCGCGTGCGCCCCGAGGACGGCGCGCCGGTGGCGTTCGTCGCCGCGCAGAACGTGGTGCTCGAGCTCCTCGGAGCCGTGCCGGGCGGGTGGCTGCGCGTGCGCCATCCCGACGGCGCCAACGGCTACCTGCGCTCGAGCCTGGTCTGGGGGGCGTGACGCGCATCGGCGTGCTCGGCGCGGGCGCCTGGGGCACGGCGCTCGCCGCGGCGCTCGCCGCAAGGCACGAAGTGACGCTGTGGGCGCGCGATGCGGCGCAAGCCGAGGCCATCGGCCGCGCGCGCGCGAATGCGCGCTACCTGCCCGAGATCGCCCTGCCCGCTGCGCTGGCGGTGACCGACCGCTGGCCGCAGCGGGCGCACCTGCTGGTCGTCGCGACGCCGGTGGCCGGGCTGCGCGAGGTGCTGCCGCGCGCCGCGGGCGTGCCCGTCGTCTGGCTTTGCAAGGGCTTCGAATCGGGCACCGGCCTGCTGCCCCACCAGGTGGTGGCCGAAGTGCTCGGCGCGCGCGTGGCGTGCGGCGCGCTCTCCGGCCCGTCGTTCGCGCTCGAAGTGGCGCGCGGCCTGCCGTGCGCGCTGACGCTCGCCTCGAGGAACGCCGAGTTCGCGCGCGCCGCCGCGCAGACGCTGCACGGCGGGCGCCTGCGCGTGTATCACAGCACCGACCTGGCCGGCGTGGAGGTCGGCGGCGCGGTGAAGAACGTGATGGCGATCGCGGTGGGCATCGCCGACGGCCTCGGCCTCGGGCAGAACGCGCGCGCCGCGCTCATCACGCGCGGCCTCGCGGAGATCACGCGCCTCGGCCTGGCGCTCGGCGGCAAGCCCGAGACCTTCATGGGACTGGCGGGCGCGGGCGACCTGATCCTCACCGCCACCGGCGACCTGTCGCGCAACCGCCGCGTCGGCCTGGCGCTGGCGCGCGGCGAGGCGCTCGCCGGGATCCTCGCCGGCCTCGGCCACGTTGCCGAGGGCGTGCATTCGGCGCGCGAGACGCTGCGCCACGCCGCGCGCGCAGGGGTCGAAATGCCGATCACGCAGGCGGTGAACGCAGTGCTGCAGGGCAGGCTCACGCCGCCGCAGGCGGTGGAGCGGCTGCTCGCGCGCGACGCGAAACAGGAAGCGCTCGCTAGCCCGCGCCGCAAAAGCCGAGCTGCCGCCAGGCCTCGAAAACGACCACCGCCACGGCGTTCGAGAGGTTGAGGCTGCGGTTGCCCGCGCGCATCGGCAGCCGCAGCCGCCGCTCGGGCGCGAACTCCTCGAGCAGCGCCCGCGGCAGGCCGCCCGTCTCGGACCCGAAGACGAAGGCGTCGCCGGCGCCATAGCGCGCCTCGGCGTAGCTCAGCGCGCCGCGCGTGGACACCGCGAACAGCCGCCGGTCAGCCAGCGCCGCGCGGCAGGCCTGCCAGTCGCGGTGCACGCGCACGCTCGCCATCTCGTGGTAGTCGAGCCCGGCGCGCTTCAGCTGCCGGTCCTCGAGCGTGAAGCCGAGCGGCTGCACCAGGTGCAGGCGCGCGCCGGTGTTGGCGGCGAGCCGGACGACGTTGCCGGCGTTGGGCGGGATCTGCGGCCGGTAGAGCACGATGTCAAGCATCGCCAGGGGCGGGAGTGCGCGCCACCACCCAGTTGACGACGCGCGCGGCGCCGGCGCGCTTCAGCGTCGCGGCGAGCTCGTCGAGCGTCGCGCCGGTGGTCATCACGTCGTCGATCAGCGCCACCGCCATGCCCTCGATCGGGCGTGCGCAGCGAAAGGCGCCGCGCACGTTGCGCGCGCGCTCGGCGTGCGGCAGGTTCATCTGCGCCGCGGTGTCGCGGCTCCGCTCGGCGAGCCGCGGCTCGAGGCGCGCGCCGGCGGCCGGCGCGACGTGGCGCGCGATCTCGAGCGCCTGGTTGAAGCCGCGCGCGCGCAGGCGCGCCGCGGCGAGGGGCACCGGCAGCACGCAATCGACGCGCGCCTCGCGGCCGAGCCGCGCGGCGAGAAGCCCGCCGAGCAGCGGCGCGAGCGCCAGCTCGCCGCGGAACTTCAGCGCCTGCACCAGCACGTCGGCGGGAAACCCGTAGGCGAGCGCCGCCACCGTGGCATCGTAGGCCGGCGCGCGCGCGAGGCAGCGCCCGCACACCGCGCCCGCGGGCGAGGCGAGCGCGCAGCGCGGGCACAACGGCCCGCCGAGGCGCGGCAGGTCGGCGTCGCAGGCGGCGCACAGCACGGCGCGGGCGGCGCCATGGCAGAGGAAGCAGCCGCCGCCGAAAGCGAGGTTCGCGAAGCGCCGCGCGAGCGTGCCGAGCATCGCGGATATTGTGCGCTAGACTGCTTTCATGTGGACGGTCGAGCGGCTCTCGCGCGAGCTGGCCGAAGGCAGGACCTCGAGCCGCGAGCTCGTCGAGCAGGCGCTGGCGCGCATCGCCGATGCGGCGGGCGAGGGCGCGCGCGCCTTCGTCAAGGTCTACGCGGACGCCGCGCGCGCCGAGGCCGGGCACTGCGACCGCCTGCGCCGCTCGGGCGTCGTGCGCTCCGCGGTCGAAGGCCTGCCGGTGTCGGTCAAGGATCTCTACGACGTCGGCGGCGACGTGACGCGCGCGGGCTCGAAGCTCCTCGCGCACGCGCCGCCGGCAGGCGCCGACGCGCCGGCGGTGGCGCGGCTGCGCGCCGCGGGCGCGGTGATCGTGGGCCGCACCAACATGGTGGAGTTCGCCTTCGGCACCACCGGCCTCAATCCGCACTACGGCACGCCGAAGAATCCCTGGGACCGCAAGACCGGCCGGGTGCCGGGCGGGTCCTCCTCGGGCGCCGGCGTGGCGCAGGCCGAGGGCATGGCGGTGATGTCGCTCGGCAGCGATACGCGCGGCTCGATCCGCGTGCCGGCGGCGCTGTGCGGGGTGACCGGCTGGAAGCCGACGCAGCGGCGCGTGCCGCGCGCGGGCGCGTTTCCGCTGTCCTATACCCTCGACACGGTCGGACCGCTCGCCAATTCGCTCGCCTGCTGCGCGGCCTACGACGCGGTGCTCGCCGCCGAGCCGCACGCGCCGCCCGTCCCGCTGCCGGTGAAGGGCCTGCGGCTGCTGCTGCCGACGTCGACGCTGCTCGACGAGCTGGACGCCGACGTCGCGCGCGCGCTCGCGGTGGCGCTGCAGGCGCTCGCCGCGGCAGGCGCCGTGATCAGCGAGCGCGCGGTGCCGGAGTTCGACCGCCAGGCCGAGTACTTCAGGCTCGGCGGCTTCGCCGGCGCGGAAGCCTGCGCCATCCACCGCCGCTGGCAGGACCGGCGCGGCGAATACGATCCGCGCGTCGCCAAGCGCATCGACCTCGCGGCGCAGATGAGCGCCGCGGACTACGTCGATCTCGGCCGCGCGCGCGCCGCGTATATCGGCGCGGTCGAGGCGGCCGCCGCGCCGTTCGACGCGCTGCTGATGCCGACCACGCCGTGCGTCGCGCCGCCGATTGCCGAGGTCGATGCGAGCGACGAAGCCTATTTCGCCTGGAACGCGCGCTTCCTGAAGAACGTCGGCGTGCTCAACTTCCTCGACGGCTGCGGCGCGTCGCTGCCCTGCCACGAGCCCGGCGCCGCGCCGGTGGGCCTCACCGTGTTCGGGCCGGCGCTCGCCGATCGCCGCGTGCTGGCGGCCGCCGCGGCGATCGAAGGCGTACTGCGCCCGCTTGTCTGAGATCGACGCGCGCGCCGCGCGCCGCCGCTTCGACCGCGCCGCGGCCACCTACCTGGGCGCGGCGCGCGTGGAAGCCGAGGTCGGCGCGCGCATGCTCGAGCGGCTCGACTACGTGCGCCTCGCCCCGGCGCGCATCCTCGATGCCGGCTGCGGGCCGGCGCCGCAGGCCGCGGCGCTCGCGCGCCGCTACCCCGGGGCGGCGCTGGTGGCGCTCGATTTCTCGCTGCCGATGCTCGCGCGCGCGCGGCGCGCGCTCGGCTGGCGCGCGCGGCTGCGCGGCGCGCGCGTGCTCGCGGTGTGCGCGGCGCTCGAGCGCATGCCGCTCGCCGCGGGCTCGATCGGGCTCGCCTGGTCCAACATGGCGCTGCACTGGGCGGGCGACGCGCGCGCGGCGCTCGCCGAGCTCGCGCGCGTGCTCGCGCCCGAGGGCCTGGTGATGTTCAGCACGCTCGGGCCCGATACCCTGAAGGAGCTGCGCGCGGCGGTGGGCGAGGCGCGCGTGCACCGCTTCGCCGACATGCACGACATCGGCGACGCGCTGGTCGCCGCGGGCTTCGCCGCGCCGGTGATGGACATGGAGATGCTGACGCTCGAGTACGCGGACGCCGCGGGACTGGCCGCCGACCTGCGCGCGAGCGGCCAGGCGCTCGCGCGGCGCGACCGCGGCCGCGGTCTCGCCGGGCGCGGCCTGCGCGCGGCGCTCGCGGCCGCGGGCGCTTCTGCCTCCATCGAAGTGATCTATGGCCACGCGTGGAAAGCCGCGCCGCGCAAGCTCGCCGACGGACGCAGCATCGTGCATTTCGAGCGCCGGCCGGTGCCGTGAGGAGACAAACTATGTTAACGTTTCGCCCCGTTTTTCCTGCACTACGCTGATCCGGGAAGAGTTGATGATGCTGAACAAGCTGTTGGCCGGCGCGCTCGGGCTGGCCCTGTGCGGCGTGGCCGTCGCCGCGCAGTGGAACCTGCAGCCGGCGGCATCGACGCTCGCCGCGGACATCCACTGGGTGCACGAGACGATCATGGCGGTCGTGCTGGTGCTGTTCGCGGGGGTGTTCGGCTTCATGTTCTATGCGTGCTACGCGCACCGCAAGTCGATCGGCCACCAGGCCGAGCAGTTCCACGAGAACACCACGGTGGAGATCCTCTGGACGATGATTCCGGCGCTGATCCTGGTGCTGATCGCCTGGCCGGTCACCAAGGTGGTGATCGCGCAGAAGGACACCGCCAACCCCGACCTCACCATCAAGGTCACCGGCATCCAGTGGAAGTGGGCTTACGACTACCTGAAGGGCGAGGGCGAGGGCATCAGCTTCGTTTCCACCCTCGCCACGCCGCGCGCGCAGATCGAGGGGCGCGAGGCGAAGGGCGAGAACTACCTGCTCGAAGTGGACCACGAGCTCGTCGTGCCGGTCGGCAAGAAGGTGCGCATGCTGACCACCGCCGCCGACGTGGTGCATTCCTGGTGGGTGCCGGCGTTCGGCGCCAAGCAGGACGCGATCCCGGGTTTCATCCGCGACCTGTGGTTTACCGCCACCAGGATCGGGACCTACCGCAGCCAGTGCGTGGAGCTGTGCGGCAAGGACCACGGCTTCATGCCGATCGTGGTGCGCGTGGTGTCGCAGGCGGACTACACGAAGTGGGTCGGGGAGCAGAAGGCGCTGCTCGCCAAGACCCCGGTCGACGAAGCGAAGCCCTTCACCCTCGCCGAGCTCAAGGTGCTCGGCGAGACGGTGTACGCCGCCCACTGCGTCGCCTGCCACCAGGCGAACGGCAAGGGCGTGCCGCCGGCATTTCCGCCGCTCGACGGCTCGCGGATCGTGCTCGGCTCGGAGGGCGCGCAGATCGACGTGCTGCTGCACGGCAGGCCGCAGACCGCCATGCAGTCCTTCGCGCAGCTCGACAACCTCGAGCTGGCCGCGGTGGTCACTTTCACGCGCAACAACTGGGGCAACCAGACCGGCGAGGCGGTGCAGCCCGCCGAGGTCAGGGCCCGGAGGAACCCGCTATGAGCGCAGCCGCAGACGCCCTCGCCCACGAACACGGCCATGCCGACCCCCATGGCGGCTACGGCGGCCTCATGCGCTGGATCACCACCACCAACCACAAGGACATCGGCACGCTGTACCTGTGGTTCAGCTTCGTCATGTTCAGCATCGGCGGGCTGATGGCGGTGGGCATCCGGCTGGAGCTGTTCTCGCCGGGGCTGCAGTTCATCGACCCGGACTTCTTCAACCAGCTCACCACCATGCACGGCCTGATCATGGTGTTCGGCGCCATCATGCCGGTGTTCGTGGGCTTCGCGAACTGGCAGATCCCGATGATGATCGGCGCGCCCGACATGGCCTTCGCGCGCCTCAACAACTGGTCGTTCTGGCTGCTGCCGTTCGCCGCGACGCTGCTCGTGCTCTCCTTCTTCATGCCCGGCGGGGCGCCGGGG
Source organism: uncultured Enterobacteriaceae bacterium (assembly GCA_964484035.1). GTDB lineage: Bacteria > Pseudomonadota > Gammaproteobacteria > Burkholderiales > SG8-39 > JAABQT01. The sequence continues at coordinate 10,203 of CAZAEG010000215.1, forward strand.
GTCGGCTGGACGATGTATGCGCCGCTCACCGTGCAGATGGGCATCGGCATGGACCTCACCATCTTCGCGGTGCACCTGCTCGGGATGAGCTCGATCCTGGGGTCGATCAACATCATCACCACGATCCTCAACATGCGCGCGCCGGGGATGACGCTCATGCGCATGCCGCTGTTCGTCTGGACCTGGCTCATCACCGCCTACCTCCTGGTGGCGGCGATGCCGGTGCTTGCCGGTGCCGTGACCATGACGCTCACCGAC
>CAZAEG010000216.1:0-2794 GCA_964484035.1 uncultured Enterobacteriaceae bacterium
CAGCTTCACCGAGCTCAGGCGCGACGGGCTGGCCGCGGACCGCTGGAACCTGCTGCATCCCGACGACAAGCCGCGCACGCCGTTCGTGGCGCAGGCGCTGGCCAAGCGCCCGGCGGGACCGGTGGTGGCGGCGAGCGACTATGTCAAGACCTTCGCCGACCAGATCCGGCTGTTCGTGCCGAAGGAGCGCGTCTATCGCGTGCTCGGCACCGACGGCTTCGGGCGCTCCGATTCGCGCGCGAAGCTCAGGCACTTCTTCGAGGTGAACCGCAGCTTCGTCGCCGTCGCGGCGCTCAAGGCCCTCGCGGAGCAGGGCGAGGGCAAGGCCAAAGCCGTCGCCGACGCGCTCAAGAAATACGGCATCGACCCCGACAAGCCGGATCCGACGACGGTATGAGGGAAGTCAGCGTCCCGGACATCGGGGATTTCAAGGACGTCGAGATCATCGAGGTCCTGGTAAAGGCGGGCGACCGGATCACCGCCGAGCAATCGCTCATCACGGTGGAGTCGGACAAGGCGACGATGGAGATTCCGGCGCCCGGCGCCGGCACGGTAAGGGAATTGCGCGTCAAGGTCGGCGACAAGGTATCGCAGGGCACGCCGATCCTGACCCTGGATGAAGACAAGGCCGAGGCTGCGTCGAAGGAGAAGGAAAAGCCCGAGCCGGAGAAGCCGAAGCCCGAGCCGGAGAAGCCGAAGGAATCGCCGGCGCCGCAGGCCGCGAAGCAGGCGCCGGCCAAAACCGCCGGCGGCCCGATGACCGTGAAGGTACCCGACATCGGCGACTTCAAGGAGGTCGCGGTGATCGAGGTGCTGGTGAAGCCCGGCGATACGGTGGCGCCCGAGCAATCGCTCATCACCGTCGAGTCCGACAAGGCGACGATGGAGATCCCCTCGCCCGCCGCCGGCAGGATTGCCGCGGTGAAGATCAAGGTCGGCGACAAAGTGTCGGAGGGCTCGCCGATCCTCGAGCTCGAGGCCGAGGGGGCCGCCTCGGCGGCGCCGCAGGCCACGCAGCCGAAAGCGGCGTCCGCGCCCGCGGCGGTGCCGGAAGCCGCAGTGCCGCACCCTCCGCCCGTGCCGAAGGAGCCGCAGGACGCGACGCAGGCGAAGGCGCACGCCAGTCCTTCGGTGCGCAAGTTCGCGCGCGAGCTGGGTGTCGATCTCGCGCTCGTCCGGGGCAGCGGCCCCAAGGGCCGCATCCTGCAAGCGGACGTGCAGGCGTTCGTGAAAGGCGCGCTCGCCGCCGTGCCCGCAGGGGCGCCGGCCGCGAAGGGCGGGCCGCTGCCGTTCAACCTGCCCGCCTGGCCGGAGGTCGACTTCGCGAAGTTCGGCCCCGTGGAGGCGAAGCCGCTTACGCGCCTGCAGAAGCTTTCAGGGCCGAACCTGCACCGCAACTGGGTCTCGATTCCGCACGTCACGCAGTTTGACGAGGCGGACATCACCGACCTGGAAGCATTTCGTAAGTCGAACACCGCGGAGACCGAAAAGCAGGGCTTCAAGCTCACCATGCTCGCTTTTCTGGTCAAGGCCTGCGTGACCGCGCTGCGGCAGCACCCGATTCTCAACGCCAGCCTCGATCGCACGGGGGAGACCCTGGTGGTGAAGAAGTACTACAACATCGGCGTCGCGGTAGACACGCCCGACGGGCTGGTGGTGCCGGTGGTGCGCGATGCCGACCGAAAAGGCGTATTCGACGTGGCGCGCGAGCTCGCGGAGATCTCGAAGCTGGCGCGCGACAAGAAGTTGAAGCCCGGCGACATGCAGGGCGGCACCTTCTCCATCTCCAGCCTCGGCGGCATTGGCGGCACCGCCTTCACGCCGATCATCAACGCGCCCGAGGTGGCGATTCTCGGCGTGTCGCGCTCGGCGTTTCGGCCGGTGTGGAGCGGCAAGGAGTTCGCGCCGCGCCTCATGCTGCCGCTGTCGCTCTCCTACGACCATCGCGTCATCGACGGCGCCGCCGCGGCGCGCTTCACCTCATACCTCGCGAGCGTCCTCGCCGACATCCGGCGCTCGCTGCTGTAGATGGCCGATCTCGACTGCGACGTCGTGGTGCTCGGCGCGGGACCCGGCGGCTACTCCGCCGCCTTCCGTGCCGCCGACCTCGGGCTGAAGACGGTACTGGTGGAGCGCCACCCGACGCTGGGCGGGGTGTGCCTCAACGTCGGCTGCATTCCTTCGAAGGCGCTACTGCACACCGCCGCGGTGATGGACGCGGCCCGGGCGCTGGGCGATCACGGCATCAGCTTCGGCGAGCCCAAGGTCGATCTCGGCAAGCTGCGCGCCTTCAAGGACAAGGTGATCGGCAAGCTGACCGGCGGCCTCGCCGCGATGGCGAAGATGCGCAAGGTCACCGTGGTGACGGGAGTGGGAACGTTTTCAGACGCGCATCACATGAAGGTGGGCGAGAAGACCATTCGTTTCGGCTCCGCGATCATCGCTGCGGGCTCGCAGGCCGCCAAGCTGCCGTTCCTGCCGGAAGACCCGCGCATCGTCGACTCGACCGGCGCGCTCGAGCTCGCGCGCGTGCCAAAGCGCATGCTGGTGATCGGCGGGGGCATCATCGGGCTCGAGATGGGCACGGTGTACTCCACCCTCGGCGCGCGCCTGGACGTGGTGGAGATGATGGATGCGCTCATGCTCGGCGCCGACCGCGACCTGGTGGCGGTATGGCAGAAGTTCAACGCCGCGCGCTTCGACAGCATCATGCTGAAGGCGAAGACGACGAAGGTCGAAGCATCCTCGCAGGGCTTGAAAGTCTCCTTCGAGGGCGCGGAAACCAAGACCTACG
>CAZAEG010000217.1:0-5165 GCA_964484035.1 uncultured Enterobacteriaceae bacterium
CTGCGGGTCGGACACCGGGACATCGTTGATCGCGGTGAGCAGGTCGCCGGGCTTCACGCCGGCGCTGTCGGCGGGGCCGCCGCGCAGCACGCCGGCGACAATGGTGCCGCGCGCATTGCCCAGGCGGAACGATTCGGCCACCGCCGGCGTGATTTCCTGCACTTCCACGCCGATCCAGCCGCGCGTCACGGCGCCGCTCTTCACGATCTGGTCGAGCACCATCTTCGCCGTGGACACGGGGATGGCGAAGCCGATGCCCATCGATCCGCCCGAGCGCGAGTAGATGGCGGTATTGATGCCGACCAGGTTGCCCTGTGCGTCGACCAGCGCGCCGCCCGAGTTGCCCGGGTTGATGGCGGCGTCGGTCTGGATGAAATTCTCGAAGGTATTGATGTGCAGGCCGCTGCGGCCGAGCGCGGAGACGATGCCCGAGGTCACGGTCTGGCCGACGCCGAAGGGATTGCCGATCGCCAGTACCCAGTCGCCCACGCGCAGCTGGTCGGACTGCCCGAAAGTGATCGCGGGCAGCTGCTCTGCGTTCACCCGCAGCACGGCCAGGTCGGTCTCCGGGTCGTTGCCGACCACCTTGGCGAGCAGCTTCTTGCCGTCGGAAAGCGCCACCTCGATCTCATCGGCGGCGTCCACGACGTGGTGATTGGTAAGGATGTAGCCCGCGGGGCTGACGATCACGCCCGAGCCGAGGCTCGCGGCGCGCTGCACGTCGTCGCCGAACTGCTCGCCGAAGAAGCGCCGGAACAGCGGATCGCTCAGCAGCGGACTGCGCCGCGCGCGCACCTCCTTGGTGGTGAAGATGTTGACCACCGAGGGCGTGGCACGCCCCACGGCGTCGTGGAACGACTCGGCGCGTGCCATCGCGGACAGCGCCACCGGCGCGGGCGGCGCCGGCACGGAGATCGCGACTGCAGGCGGCGGCACGGGGGCCGCCAGTTGCGGCAGCCATTCGGGCTTGAGCGTCGTGATGACGAACAGCAACGCCAGGCAGACGGTCGCCGTCTGCGCAAAGATCGACCAGAGGCGGTGCAACATATGGTTCGGCTAATCTAGCACAAATCCCTGAAAATTGAACCGCTTAGACGGCAAATCGTGGACATTCCCATGCTCGCTCTATAGAATGGCGCCTCGTTCGCACTCTCCCACCTTTTCCAGCCTCGAATCAACTCCATGAGCGACAGCCCGAAAGTCGACAAGGCGCGGCGCAACCTCGTGGTCGCGACCTCGGTGGTCGGTGGCGCGGCCTCCGTCGGCGCCGCGATCCCCTTCATCACCAGCATGTGGCCCTCGGAGCGCGCCAAGGCCGCCGGCGCACCCGTCGAGGTGGACATCGCGGCGATCGCGCCGGGCGAACTGCGGGTATTCGAGTGGCGCGGCAAGCCCGTGTGGGTGATCCGCCGCACGCCGCAGATGCTGGAATCGCTGAAGTCGGTGGTCGCCAAGCTCACCGACCCGGCCTCCCAGGACTCGCTGCAGCCCGAGTACGCGACCAACGAGCACCGCTCGCTGAAGCCGGACGTCATGGTGATGGAAGGCGTGTGCACGCACCTCGGCTGCTCGCCGCAGATGAAGCCCGCCGACGCCAAGGCGGAAATGGGCGGCGACTGGGCGGGCGGCTTCTACTGCGCCTGCCACGGTTCGAAATTCGACCTGGCGGGACGCGTGTACCGCGGCGCGCCGGCGCCCACCAACCTGACTGTGCCGCCCTACACCTTCCTGTCCGAGAGCACGCTCCTCATCGGCGAAGACAAGAAAGGGGCGTAGCCGATGTCATCCCGCCTGATGGCGCTGTGGGAATGGTTCGACGCGCGCATGCCCAGCGTCGCCGAGGAGTGGCGCAAGCACGCCGCCGAGTACTACGCGCCGAAGAACTTCAACTTCTGGTACTACTTCGGCGTGCTGTCGATGCTGGTGCTCGTCATCCAGATCGTCTCCGGCATTTTCCTCACCATGCACTACAAGCCCGATGCCGGGCTCGCCTTCGGCTCGGTCGAGTACATCATGCGCGACGTCGCCGGCGGCTGGATCCTGCGCTACATCCATTCGACCGGCGCGTCGGCGTTCTTCGTCGTCGTCTACCTGCACATGTTCCGCGCGTTGCTGTACGGCTCGCACAAGGAGCCGCGCGAGCTGATCTGGATCTTCGGCGTGCTCATCTACCTCGCGCTGATGGCGGAGGCGTTCCTCGGCTACCTGCTGCCCTGGGGCCAGATGTCCTACTGGGGCGCGCAGGTGATCGTGAACCTGTTCGGCGTCATTCCCTTCATCGGGCCCGACCTGGCGCTGTGGATCCGCGGCGACTACGTGGTGTCGGACGCGACGCTGACGCGCTTCTTCGCCCTGCACGTGATCGCGATCCCGCTGGTGCTGCTCGGCCTGGTGGTGGCGCACATCCTCGCGCTGCACGACGTCGGCTCGAACAATCCCGACGGCGTCGAGATCAAGAAGACCAAGGACGCGCACGGCCGGCCCGTGGACGGCATTGCCTTCCATCCCTACTACACGGTGAAGGACACGGTCGGCGCCGTCGTGTTCCTCGCCATCTTCTGCGTCGTCATGTTCTTCATGCCGGAGATGGGCGGGTACTTCCTCGAGCACAACAACTTCATCCCGGCCGATCCGCTGAAGACGCCCGAGCACATCGCGCCACTGTGGTACTTCACGCCCTACTACTCGATACTGCGCGCGGTGCCGCCGCTGTTCAACTCGCAGTTCCCCGGGGTGCTGGCGATGGGCATCGCGGTGCTGATCCTGTTCCTCCTGCCCTGGCTCGACCGCTCGCGGGTCAAGTCGATCCGCTACCGCGGCCCGTACTACAAGATCGCGCTGGCGGCGTTCGTGGTGGCCTTCGTGATCCTCGGCTACCTGGGCATCGAGTCGACGACGGTATGGGGCCAGTTCGCGGTCGCGGAGGGATCGCTCATGGACCGGATGCTCGATACCAAGGACCGCGCGACCTGGGTGGCGCGCGTATGCACCGTGCTCTACTTCGCCTTCTTCATCCTCATGCCGTGGTACACGGCGCGGGACAAGGTGAAGCCGGTTCCCGACCGGGTGACGACGTGAGGGCAGCGATCGTGAGGCGGATGCTGGCAGCCCTGCTGTGGGCGCCCGCGACGCTGCTCGCCGCCGCGGCCACGCATCCGCTCGACCGGGCGCCGATCGAGCCGCGCGACCTCGCCAGCCTGCAGGCGGGGGCGCGCACCTTCGTCAATTACTGCCTCAACTGCCACGGCGCGCAGTACATGCGCTACAACCGCCTCGGCGACCTCGGCCTCACCGAGGCGCAGATCCGCGACAACCTGATGTTCGCCGCCGAGAGGGTCGGCGACACCATGACGGTGGCGATGACGGCGAAGGACGGCAAGGCCTGGTTCGGCGTGCCGCCGCCCGACCTGTCGGTGATCGCGCGCTCGCGCGGCGCCGACTGGCTGTACACGTACCTGCGCACTTTCCACCGCGACGAGCAGACGGCGAGCGGCTGGAACAACCGCGTGTTCGCCAACGTCGCCATGCCGCACGTCCTGTGGAAGCTGCAGGCGGAGCAGGGCGTCGTGCATTACGATCGCACGGTGCGCGACCTGGTGAACTTCCTCGTCTACGTCGGCGAGCCGGCCGCGCAGTCGAGGAAGTCGATCGGCATCGTGGTGCTGTTCGTGCTCGGCGTGCTGTTCGTGTTCGCCTACGCGATGAAGAAGGCTTTCTGGAAAGACGTCCGCTAGGCCGGCCCGTGCCCGAACCCACGGCCGGGCGGGCCCCTGCGCCCGGCCAATTTCCCAGGACTGCTGCGACATGATGCAACTGTATTCCGGCACCACGTGCCCCTTCAGCCACCGCTGCCGCTTCGTGCTGTACGAGAAGGGCATGGACTTCCAGGTCATCGACGTCGACATGTTCAACAAGCCCGAGGACCTGGCGGTGATGAACCCGTACAACCGGCTGCCGGTGCTGGTGGAGCGCGACTTGATCCTCTACGAGTCGAACATCATCAACGAGTACATCGACGAGCGCTTCCCGCACCCGCAGCTCATGCCCGCGGACCCGGTGATGCGCGCGCGCGCCCGGCTCATGCTCTACAACATGGAGGTCGAGCTCTTCAGCCAGATCGAGGCGCTCGATTCGGGCAAGGAGAAGCAGGTGGAGAAGGCGCGCCAGCAGGTCACCGACCGGCTGATCGAGCTCGCGCCGGTATTCACCAAGACCAAGCACATGCTGGGCGACGACTTCACCATGCTGGATGTCGCCATCGCGCCGCTGCTGTGGCGCCTGGACCACTACGGCATCAGGCTCGGCAAGCCCGCGGCGCCGCTCATGAAGTACGCCGAGCGCATCTTCTCGCGTCCGGCCTTCATCGAGGCGCTGACGCCTTCGGAAAAAGTAATGCGCAAGTGAACGAGATCGCCACCAAGCCGTACCTGCTGCGCGCGCTCTACGAGTGGTGCGTGGACAACGGCTATACGCCGCACCTCGCGGTGAAGGTGGACTCGCGCACCCAGGTGCCCTCGGAATACGTGAAGAACGGCGAAATCACCCTCAACGTCTCGCCCTCGGCGGTGCACAAGCTGCAGCTGGGCAACGAGCTGATCGAGTTCTCGGCGCGCTTCGCCGGCGTGGCGCGGCAGATCTCGGTGCCGGTGGCCAGCGTCTACGCCGTGTACGCGCGCGAGACCGGCCACGGCATGACCTTCGACGTCGACGCCGCCAAGCCCGCGACGCAGTCGGTGGCGCAGGCCCAGCCGGCGGCGCCCGGGGAGGCGCCGGCCTCGCTGCCCGCGCCCGCGGCCTCGAACGAGCCGCCGAAGAAGCCGGGCGGCGGCAAACCGACCCTGCGGCGTGTGAAATAATCACCCCTGAAAACATTGGAGCGAGCATGAAACGCAAGTACGGCGCCGCGCGCGCCAACGAAACCCTCGCCGAGCAGCGCATGCGCGAGGCGGCCAAGGCGGCGGGCGACAACAGCTTCAACTTCGGCTCGCGGCTGAAGAAGGGCTCGCCGACGCGCGGCAAGAAGCGCGGCCGCGTCTACCGCATCAAGTAGCCTTGAATGGGGACAGACCCCATTTAGAATGACGGCCGGGCCGGCTTAGCTCAGCTGGTAGAGCAGCGGTTTTGTAAACCGTTGGTCGGCGGTTCGACTCCGTCAGCCGGCACCA
>CAZAEG010000218.1:0-18509 GCA_964484035.1 uncultured Enterobacteriaceae bacterium
CTCGCCAAGGGGCTCGCCTCGGGCGTGCCGGTGGGCGCCTGCGTGGTCGGCGGGCGGGCGAAGGGCGTGTTCAAGCCGGGCAACCACGGCTCGACTTTCGGCGGCAATCCGCTCGCCATGTGCGGCGTGGTAACCACGCTCGACACCGTGAAGGAAGAAGACCTGCTCGCCAACGCCGTCAGGGTGGGCGACGCCATCCGCGGCGGCCTGGCGGCGGCGCTGGCCGGCGTCGCCGGGGTGGTCGAAGTGCGCGGCATGGGCCTGATGATCGGCGTCGAGCTCGACCGGCCTTGCGGCGAGATCGTGAAGACGGCGCTCGCGCGCGGCCTGGTCGTGAACGTCACCGCCGACAGCGTCATCCGCCTGCTGCCTCCCCTGGTCATGAGCGAGGTCGAGGGCCGCCAGGTGGTCGAGCGCCTCGCGCCCATCGTGCGCGAGTTCCTCGCGCAGTCCGCCGCCCCCGCCGCCCCGCGCGCTGCTGCGGCGCGCTGAGCACGGAGCGCCTGCGCGCATGGCGAAGCTGCGCCATTTCCTGCAGTTCAACGATTTCTCGCGCACCGAGCTCGAGCATCTGTTCGCGCGCACGCGCTGGATCAAGGCCCAGTTCAAGCGCTACAGGCGCTACTGGCCGCTGGAAGACCGCACCCTGGTGATGATCTTCGAGAAGCAGTCCACGCGCACGCGGCTGTCGTTCGAGGCCGGCATGCACCAGCTGGGTGGCGCCGCCATCTTCCTGTCGACGCGCGACTCGCAGCTCGGCCGCGGCGAGCCGGTGGAGGACGCCGCGCAGGTCATCTCGCGCATGTGCGACATCGTCATGATCCGCACCTTCGAGCAGGCGATCCTCGAGCGCTTCGCCGCAAACTCGCGCGTGCCGGTGATCAACGGCCTCACCAACGAGTACCACCCCTGCCAGGTGCTCGCCGACATCTTCACCTTCGTCGAGCAGCGCGGCCCGATCCGCGGCAGGACCGTGGCCTGGATCGGCGACTCGAACAACGTGTGCAACACCTGGCTGCAGGCGGCCGAGGTGCTGGATTTCAACGTGCACGTGTCCACGCCGCCCGGCTACGAGGTGGAGCCGGAGCGCGCGGGGCTGTACGGCACCGACCATTACGAGGAGTTCCGCGATCCGATGCAGGCCGCCAGGGGCGCGCATCTGGTGACCACCGACGTCTGGACCAGCATGGGCTTCGAGGCCGAGAACGAGGCGCGCAAGCGCGACTTCGAGGACTGGCAGGTCGACGCCGAGATGATGAAGGCGGCGAAGCAGGACGCGCTGTTCATGCACTGCCTGCCCGCGCATCGCGGCGAGGAGGTCGCCGCCGCGGTGATCGACGGGCCGCAGAGCGCCGTGTGGGACGAGGCCGAGAACCGGCTGCACGCGCAGAAGGCGCTGCTGGAGTTCCTCCTGCTCGGCAAGGTGAAGAAATAGTGTTCGGCGTCGCGGACTACTGGGCCTTCGTCGTCGCGGTGATCGTGTTCCTCGCCATTCCCGGCGTGGGCAACCTGGCGATCATCACTTCCACCAGCAAAGGCCGCATCGCCGGCGGGCTGGCGGCGACGCTGGGCGTGATCGTCGCGGACCAGCTGCTGATGTGGCTCGCCGTGGCAGGCGTGGCGGCGCTGCTCACCGCGAACCCGGGCGTGTTCGGGCTGGTGCAGTACGCCGGCGCCCTCTACCTGGCGTACCTCGGCGTGCGCATGATCCTCGCCAGGCCCGGCGACGCGCCGGTCCTCGACATGGCGCCGCGCCGTTTCTTCCGGCAGGCGATGCTCATCACGCTCCTCAACCCCAAGGCGATCGTGTTCTACATGGCGTTCTTTCCGCTGTTCGTCGACCCGGCACGGCACCAGGGACTGCTGACGTTCGGCGTGATGGCGCTGACCATCGCCGCCCTCACTTTCCTTTACTGCGTGATTGTCATCTCCATCACGCACTTCGCCGCCGACCGCATGCGCGCCAGCCCGCGCACTGGCGTCTGGCTCAACCGCGTCGCCGGCACCATGCTGGTCGGCTTCGGCGTCAAGCTCGCCCTCGGGAAGTAGCGCTCAGCGCTTCTTCGGCTTCTCGCCGCCGAGCAGCGGCACGCCGCTGCCGGCCGAGTCCCCCAGCAGCCCCGCCTCGCCGTACACGCGGAGCTTGTCGCGCGTGTCCGCGATGTCCAGGTTCCTCATCGTCAGCTGGCCGATGCGGTCGGCGGGCGTGAAGGACGCTTCGCCCTTCTCCATCGTCAGCCGCTCGGGCTTGTAGGTGAGGTTCGGGCTCTTCGTGTCGAGGATCGTGTAGTCGTTGCCCCGGCGCAGCTCGAGCGTCACTTCGCCCGTCACCGGCTTCGCCACCCAGCGCTGCGCGGTCTCGCGCAGCATCAGGGCCTGCGGGTCGAACCAGCGCGCCTGGTAGAGCAGCCGCCCGAGCCGCCGGCCGTTGGCGCGGTACTGCTCGATCGTGTCCTCGTTGTGGATGCCGGTGACCAGGCGCTCGTAGGCGACGTGCAGCAGCGCCATGCCCGGCGCCTCGTAGATGCCGCGGCTCTTCGCCTCGATGATGCGGTTCTCGATCTGGTCGGACATGCCCAGGCCGTGCCGGCCGCCGATGGCGTTGGCCTGCGTCATCAGCGCGACCGCGTCCGCGAGCCGCTGGCCGTTCAGCGCCACCGGCACGCCCTGCTCGAAGCTCACCGTGACCTTCTCGGGCTTCACCGCGACGTCCGCGCGCCAGAAGGCGACGCCCATGATCGGCTCGACGATCGATAGGCCCTTGTCGAGGAACTCGAGGTCCTTCGCCTCGTGCGTGGCGCCCAGCAGGTTGGAGTCGGTCGAGTAGGCCTTCTCGGCGCTCATCTTGTAGTCGAACCCCGCCTTCGCCATGTACGCGGACATCTCCTTGCGCCCGCCCAGCTCGTCGATGAACTTCTGATCGAGCCAGGGCTTGTAGATGCGCAGCCGCGGGTTGGCGAGCAGGCCGTAGCGGTAGAAGCGCTCGATGTCGTTGCCCTTGTGGGTGCTGCCGTCCGACCAGATGCCGACCGCGTCCTCGCGCATGGCGACGACGAGCATCGTCCCGGTGACCGCGCGCCCGAGCGGCGTGGTGTTGAAGTACGTCGCGCCGCCCGTGGAGATGTGGAACGCCCCGCACTGGATCGCGGCGATGCCCTCGGCGACGAGCTGCGCCCGGCAATCGACCAGGCGCGCTTCTTGCGCGCCGTAGGCGAGCGCCTTTCCCGGGATCGCGGCGCAGTCCACCTCGTCCGGCTGGCCGAGGTTGGCCGTGTACGCGCACGGGATCGCGCCCTTCGCGCGCATCCAGTGCACCGCGGCGCTCGTGTCGAGGCCGCCCGAGAACGCGATGCCGACCTTCTCGCCTTTCGGCAGCGTGCTGAGGATCGTAGCCAAGTTCCCGCTCTCCGAAAACTAGGGATGATACGTGATGGTGGATAGAATGGCGGCCGTGCGCGCCCCGATCCTGTCGCTCCTCGCCGCCCTGTCCCTCAACTGCGCCGCGGCGCCGTTCGCCGTGCACCTGGGGGAGACGCGCATGGTGCTCGATGCGCCGCCGGGCTTCGCCGACACGCTCGATCTCGCCTCGCCGCGGCTGCGCGAGCTCGCCGAGAGCCTCACCTCCGCGTCCAACCGCATCCTGCTCTTCGCGCTCACCGACGCCGACCTGCGCCTGTTCAGCCGGGGCGACGCGCCGGAGCTGCACCGCTACCTGCTGCTCGCCACGCCGCGCGCGCTGCAGCGCGACAGCGTCGGCCTGAGCCAGTTTCGCGACTTCGCCGCGGAGGCGGCGCGCGCCCTGGGCGAGGCGGCGCAGCCCGAGGACCTCAAGGCGTTCCTCGCCGCGCAGGCCGTGGGGCGCCCCATCCTGCTGCGCGTGCTGCGCCGCGAGCCGCTGGCGGTGTCCCTGCTCATGGGCTCGCGCCTGCCGCCGCGCTACGGCGACACGCCGCAGTACCTCCTGTTCACGACCACGCAGCTGCTGCTGCGCGGCAAGGTGCTCACCGTGGCGGTGTATTCCGGCTACAACGACGCGGCCGACGCCGCCTGGCTGCTCGACATGACGCAGCGCTGGACCGGCGAGCTCCAGCGCCTGAATGCCCGCTAGCGCGCGTGCGCGCGCCGCCGCCGGTCCCTATGCCGGCGAGATCGCGGCGCCCTACCGGGCGCCGGATCTGCTGGCGAGCCTGGCCCGGCTGCCGGAAGCGCTGGCCGCGCCCGGTGCGCGCCTGATCGCCGAGGGGCGCAACCGGAACATCCGCGTCGAGCTGCCGCTGCAGGGCCGTACGCTCGCCGTGATGGTCAAGGCGTTCGGCGTGCAGCCGTGGCTCCGCGACCTGCGCGACCGGCGCCGCGGCTCGAAGGCGGAGCGTACCTGGCGCGCGGCGACGCACCTCGTCGCGCACGGTGCCGGCACGCCGCCGCCGATCGGGTACCTCGAGCGCTGGGAGGGCACGCGGCTGCGCGAGAGCTACTACCTGGCCGAATACCAGGACGGGACCGAGACCTTGCGCGAGGCGCTGCTGCGCCTGTTCGACGAGCGCCCGCCGCTCGCGGCCCGATTCGTCTGCCTGCTGGAGTGCGTCGCGGCGGGCATGCGCGCCATGCACGATGCGGGCTTCGTGCACAACGACCTCGGCAACCAGAACGTGCTGCTGCGTCCCGAGGGCGCCGCCCGCTGGTCCGGCTTCATGGTGGTGGACCTGAATCGCGGCCGCATCCGGCCCGCGCTCGGCCTGCGCCAGCGCGCGCGCGACCTGTCGCGCCTCGAGCTGCCCTCGGACCTGCTGCAGATGCTCGCGGAAATGCTCTGGCGCGGCGTGCCGCCTCGCGCGCTGCTCGCCTGGGACCGCAGGTACCGGCGGCTCTACCGCCTGCAGGTCCTCAAGCGCCGCGCGCTCGCCGCGCTGCGGCGCTGGCGCGGGGTGCGCGGCGCCGATGCGCCGGCTCGCGACTACCCGGCGCCGCGCGAGCTGTGGATCTGGGACGCCGACACCGCGCAGCCGATCAGCGCGCTGCTGCGCCGCGACCGCGTGCGCAATTTCCCGCGCTCGCGCTACTCGCGCGTGATCGTCGACGCGCTGCGCGCGGCGCCCGGCGTCTGGCGCGAGTACCGCAAGCTTCGCGCGGTGGCCTACGCTCACCCCGTCGAACTGAAGGGCCGCGTCGGCGTCGCGCTCGAGCCCACGCCGCGCACGCTCGAGCAGGAGCTCGCGCTGCTCGCCGGGCTCGGGCCCGTGCCGGCGCTGGTGCGCTTCTATCACCAAGATTCGCCGCAGGACCTGCGCTTTCGCACCGATCTCGTTCATGCGCTGCATCGCGCCGGGCATGCGGTGAGCGTCGCGCTGGTGCAGGATCGCCGCGCGCTGCGCTGCCCCGGGTCCTGGAGCGCCTTCGCCAGCGCCGCGCTCGAAGGCGTGGCGAGCGTCGCCGGCGCGGTCGAGGTCGGGCATGCCGTCAACCGCGTGAAATGGGGCGTGTGGGGATTCGAGGAGCTGCGCGCGCTCTACGCCCCGCTCGCCGCGCTGCACGCGCGCTTCCCGGCGCTTCGCTTCATGGGTCCGGCGGCCATCGACTTCGAATATCCGGCAGTGTTCCCGGCGCTGCGCGAGTGGCCTGCGCAAGTGCCGCTCGCCGCGCTCTCGCATCACCTGTACGTGGACCGGCGCGGCGCGCCGGAGAACCCGCAGTCCGGCTTCGGCCCGCTGGAGAAATTCGTGCTCGGGCGCGCCGTGGCGCACGCGGCGGGCATCGAGCACTTCATCGTCTCGGAGGTGAACTGGCCGCTGCGCGGCACGGGCGCGCACGCGCCGATCCACGCGCCGTACTTCCCGCCGTGGCGCGAGGCCGGCGACACGGGCGTCACCGAGGTCGAGTACGGCAGCTACCTGCTGCGCTACCTGTGCCTCGCGCTCGGCTCGGGCATGGTCGAGCGGGTGTATTGGTGGCGGCTCGCCGCGCACGGCTACGGTCTGGTGGACGACGCCAATCCCGCGGCGCTGCGCGTTCGCCCCGCCTACCGCATGCTGCAGCGGTTCCAGCATCTGCTGGGCGAAGCGACCTTCGTGTCCGCGCAGATGCCCGCGCGCCACGGCGAGCGCCGCGGCGCCTACCGCTTCGACTTCCGGCGGCCGGACGGCGAGCGCGTCGCGCTCGCCTACGCTCACGGCCCGGCGCTGCCGCTGCCCTCCGCGGCATCCGCTGGGCGCGTCGAAGACGCCTACGGCGAGCCGCTTGCGGCTGCGCAGCTCACGGGCGAGCCCCTCTACCTGCGCGGCGCGCTCGCGTAAAATCCGCCCATGCCCTCCTTCGACATCGTCTCGCAGGTCAACGCCCAGGAAGTGAAGAACGCGGTCGAGCAGGCCAACAAGGAGATCCAGAACCGCTTCGACTTCAAGGGCTCGGACGCGCGCATCGAGCAGGCGGAGATGGCGCTCACGGTCTTCGCCGACGACGAGTACAAGCTCGGTCAGGTCATCGACGTGCTGCGCCAGCGCATGGCGAAGCGCTCGATCGACGTGCGCTGCCTCGAGCTCGGCGCCGCGGAGAAGGCGGCCGGCGACAAGGCGAAGCGCCTGGTGACCGTGAAAGTCGGCATCGCGCAGGAAAAGGCGAAGCTGATCCAGAAAGCCCTCAAGGACGCGAAACTGAAGGTCCAGGCCTCGATCCAGGGCGACCTGGTGCGGGTTTCGGGCGGGAAGAAGGACGACCTGCAGGCGGCGATCCAGCTGGTGCGGACAGCGGTGACCGACGTCCCGCTGCAGTTCATCAATCCCCGCGACTGAGCCCGTCGGTCCACTTGTCGTAAATGCGGTCGGCGATCGCGTGCAGCGCGGCCACGCGCCGCTCCAGGTCGCGCTCGATCTCGCCGGGCGCCTGCACCCCGGGCGAGCCCCGCGACTGCGCGATCTCCGCGGCGCCGCCGCGCACCCAGTCGCCGACCATCTGCGCGGTCATCTCCACATGGCACTGCATGCCGAAGTGGCGCCCGAGCGCGAACGCCTGGTTCGCGCAGCGCGCGTTCTCGAGCACGCGCGTGCCCCCGGGCGGGATGGAGAACGTCTCCCCGTGCCAGTGGAACGACTCGAACGCGCCAACCGGCCCCAGCCAGTCGCGCGCCACGGCATTGTCGGCGACCGCCACCTCGCCCCAGCCGATCTCCTTCACCGGCGCGGCGCGCACCTCGCCGCCGAAGGCGCGCGCCATGAGCTGGCCGCCCAGGCAATGCCCGAGGACCGGCACGTCCTGGCGCACGGCGTCGGCGATCAGCCGCAGCGCCGGAATAATCCACGGCAGGTCGTCGTTCACGCTCATCGGCCCGCCCATGAACACGAGGCCGGCGAAGCCGCGCGCGCTGCGCGGCACGGCGCGCCCTTCGTCGAGCGGCACGAGCCGCCATTCGATCGCTTTGCGCTCGAGATAGCTGGCAAAATAGCCCGGACCTTCGCTGGGAGCGTGACGCAATATGGCAACCGGCTTCATCAGGCGGCATTGTAGTGGGGCCGTGGCGCTCGCCCTGGCGCTGGCGCCGGCGGGCGCGGCGGCGCTCGACGTGAGCCTGGTCGGCACCTTCGGCGACAAGGCGGCGATCCTGGTGATCGACGGCGGCGCGCCGCGCACGGTGCGCATTGGGCGGGAGGTGGCCGGCGTCACCGTGGTCTCGGTGGAGCGTGACCGCGCCGTCATCGAGGTGGACGGGGTGCGGCGTACCCTGGCGCGCGGGCAGCACTACAGCACGGGCGCGCTCGCCGAGCGCCAGCGCGTGACGCTCGCCGCGGACACGCGCGGCCATTTCATCACCGAGGGCGCGATCAACGGCCGGTCGGTGCGCTTCGTCATCGATACCGGCGCCACCATGGTGGCGCTGCCGGCGCGCGACGCCCTGCGCCTGGGCCTGGACTACCGCAAGGGCGAGGTCGCGCTCACCAAGACGGCGGCCGGCGTGGTGCCGGTGCACCGCGTGCGCCTGGACAGCGTGCGCCTGGGCGCGATCGAGATCAACGCGGTGGACGGCGTCGTCATCGAGCAGGGACTGGACATCGCGCTGCTCGGCATGAGCTTCCTCAGCCGCGTGGAGATGAAGAACGAGGGCCAGTTGATGACTCTCACGCGGCGCTACTAGCGGCGCGCTACTTTCCCGGCACCAGCGGCACGAACCTGACGGGCAGCACGCGCCGCTCGTCGACGCCGCCGTCGGCGCGCTTGGTGAGCACCAGGAGCTCCTGCGCGCCATGGCTCGAGCCGACCGGGATCACCAGGCGCCCGCCCGGCTTCAGTTGCTGGACGAGCGCCTGCGGCACCCGCGGCGCGGCGGCGGTCACGACAATGCCGTCGAACGGCGCCTTTTCCGGCCAGCCGGCGTAGCCGTCGCCGATGCGCACCTCGACGTTGGCGTAGCCGAGCGTTCTCAGCCTCTGCGCCGCCTCCTTGCCCAGAGAAGGAATGAGCTCTATCGAGTAAACCTGCGCCACGGTCTCGGCCAGCACCGCCGCCTGGTAGCCCGAGCCGGTGCCGATCTCGAGCACCGTGTGCCCGGGGCGCGGCTGCACCAGGTCGGTGGACAGCGCGACGATGTACGGCTGGGAGATGGTCTGGCCCGCGCCGATCGGCAGCGGGTGGTTGCGATAGGCCGCCGCGCGTTGGCTCTCGGGCACGAAGCGGTGGCGCTCGACGCGCGCGAGCGCCGCGCGCACCGCCGGCGACATCGCGGCCAGGCCGGTCTCAGCGCGCGTCGCCGCGTACATGGCGTCGACTTCCTCGATCAGGCGCGCGCGCCGCACGTCGAAGTCCTGGGCCCCGGCGGCGCTCATGCCGAGCCAGGCGGCGAGGCAGCTAGCCAGCCGTCTTGTCGCGTTCGATGAGGGCGTAGGCAGAGTGGTTGTGGATCGACTCGAAGTTCTCCGACTCGACCACGAACTTCGTGATGCGCTCGTCGAGATTGAGCACGGCGGCGACGTCGCGCACCATGTCCTCGACGAACTTGGGGTTGTCGTAGGCGCGCTCGGTGACGTACTTCTCGTCCGGACGCTTGAGCAGGCCGTAGAGCTCGCTCGAGGCCTGCCTCTCCACCAGGTCGACGAGCTCCTCGATCCAGACGAACTCGCCGGTGTGCGCCGTCACGGTGACGTGCGAGCGCTGGTTATGGGCGCCGCGCTCGCTGATGCCCTTGGAGCAGGGGCACAGGCTGGTGACCGGCACGAGCACCTTCATGGCGAAGCACTGCGCGCCGCCCAGGATCTGGGACACGAACGTCACTTCGTAGTCCATGAGGCTCTTCACCCCGGATACCGGCGCGGCCTTGTCGACGAAGTAGGGAAAGGTCATCTCGACCACCCCTTCCCCGGCCTCGAGCTTGGCCACCATCTCCTTCACCATCACCTGGAACGAGTCCACCGTGATCTCGCGCTCGTGTGCGTTCAGGATCTCCACGAAGCGCGACATGTGCGTGCCCTTGAAGTGGTGCGGCAGGCCGACGTACATGTTGAAGCTGGCGATGGTGTGCTGCACCCCGCCCGCGCGCTGCATGATCTGGATCGGGTGACGGATGGCCTTGACGCCGACCTTGTCGATGGCGAGCTTGCGCGAGTCGGGCGAGCTCTGGACGTCCGGAATGTTGTGCAGGTCCTTGGCTTTCATGGCGCCATTATAACTCCCGAGTAAATTACTCGGATATTGCCGCGCGAATCGCCCTTTCGATTCCGGGGGCATCCAGCCCCACCGACGAGAGAAGCTTCGCCGGATCGCCGTGGTCGATGAAGCGGTCGGGCAAACCGAGCAGCAGTACCCGCTTCTCGATGCCCATCGCGGCAAGCGCCTCGCACACGGCGCCGCCCGCGCCGCCCATGATCTGGTGCTCCTCCACGGTGACCAGCAGCTCGTGCGTGCGCGCAAGCTCGCGCACGAGCCCGGTATCCAGCGGCTTGACGAAGCGCATGTTGGCCACCGAGGCATCGAGCGCCGCGGCCGCCTCGAGCGCGGGCTTCAGCATGGGGCCGAAGGCGAGGATGGCGATGTGCCGGCCGCTGCGGCGCAGCTCGCCCTTGCCCACCGGCACGGCGTCGAGCGCGCTCCCCGCCTCGCCGAGCGCCGCGCCGCGCGGATAGCGCACCGCGGCCGGCGCATCGAGGCGGAACGCCGTGCTGAGCATGCGCCGGCACTCCGCGGCGTCCGCCGGCGCCATCACCGTGAGGTTGGGCACCGTGCGCAGGTACGCGAAATCGAAGGCGCCGTTGTGCGTGGCGCCGTCGCCGCCCACCAGGCCGCCCCGGTCGAGGGCGAAGGTCACCGGCAGGTTCTGGATGGCGACGTCATGGATCAGCTGGTCGTAGCCGCGCTGCAGGAACGTCGAGTAGATCGCCACCACCGGGCGCAGCCCCTCGCAGGCCATGCCGGCGGCGAAGCTGACCGAATGCTGCTCGGCGATGCCGACGTCGAAATAGCGCTGCGGAAACTTCTCGGAGTAGCGCACCATGCCCGAGCCCTCGCGCATCGCCGGCGTGACCGCCATCAGGCGCGCGTCCGCCGCCGCCATGTCGCACAGCCAGTCGCCGAACACCTGGCTGTAGGTCGGCTTGGCGGGCGTCGTCGCCTGCTTGATGCCCTCGGCCGGATCGAACTTGCTCGGCCCGTGGTAGGCGATCGGGTCGTCCTCGGCGAGCTTGTAGCCCTGGCCCTTGCGCGTGACGATGTGCAGGAACTGCGGTCCCGGCAGCTTGCGGATGTTGGTCAGCGTGGCGATCAGGGTGTCGAGGTCGTGGCCGTCGATCGGGCCGATGTAGTTGAAGCCGAACTCCTCGAACAGCGTGGAGGGCGTGACCATGCCTTTCACGTGCTCCTCGGTGCGCCGCGCCAGCTCCCACACGCCGACGCGCTTCAGGACGTGCTCGCTCGCCCGTCGCGCCGTCGAGTACATGCGCCCCGAAAGCAGCCGCGCCAGGTAGTTGGTGAGCGCGCCCACCGGCGGCGAGATCGACATCTCGTTGTCGTTCAGGATCACGAGCAGGTCCACGTCCATGGCGCCGGCGTTGTTCAAGGCCTCGAAGGCCATGCCGGCCGACATGGCGCCGTCGCCGATCACCGCCACGCACTTGCGGCTCTCGCCCTTCGCTCTTGCCGCCACCGCCATGCCGAGCGCCGCCGAGATCGAGGTCGATGAATGCGCGGTGCCGAAAGTGTCGTAGGGCGATTCGCTGCGGCGCGGGAATCCCGAGATGCCGTCGATCATCCGCAGCCGCGCCATCGCCTCGCGCCGGCCGGTGAGGATCATGTGCGGATAGGTCTGGTGGCCGACGTCCCACACGATGCGGTCCGCGGGCGTCTCGAACACCTTGTGCAGCGCGATGGTGAGCTCGACGGTGCCGAGGTTCGACGACAGGTGTCCGCCCGTCTTCGCCACCGAATCGAGCACGAACGCGCGCAGCTCCCCGGCCAGCCGGTGCAGGTCCTTGCGCTCGAGCGCGCGCAGCTGCGACGGATCGTCGATGGTCTTCAGCAGCTCGAACATCGATGGATTGTAGCCGCCGGCCGGCAGCGCTTCGCTCATGGTCGACACGCCTAGAATTTCCTCAGCACGATGAAATCGGCGAGCTCGCGCAGGCGCCGCGCGCCCGCGCCGAGCGGCGCCAGCGCTTCATGCGCATTGTGCCTGAGTTCCTGCGCCAGTTCCCGCGCGCGCGCCAGGCCCATGACCGACACGTAGGTGGGCTTGCCCGCGCGCGAGTCCTTGCCCGCAGTCTTGCCGAGCGTCGCGCTGGAGGCCTCCGCGTCGAGCACGTCGTCCACCACCTGGAACGCGAGGCCCACCGTTTTCGCGTACTGGTCGAGGCGCTCGCGCAGCGGCGCGTCGGGCGTGCCGCCACAGGCCGCGCCGAGCAGCACCGCGGCGCGGATCAGCGCCCCGGTCTTGTGGATGTGCATGGCTTCGAGCTCGGGGACGCTCAGGGCCTTGCCGGTCGCGGCGAGGTCGATCTGCTGCCCGCCCGCCATGCCGCGCGAGCCGGCGGCGAGCGCGAGCAGCTTCACCATCTCGAGCTGCGCGCGCGGCTCGTCCGCCAGCGCGTGCTCGGCGAGCAGCTGGAAGGCGAGCGACTGCAGGGCATCGCCCGCGAGGAGTGCGGTCGCCTCGTCGAACTCCACGTGCACCGTGGGCTTGCCGCGGCGGAGCACGTCGTCGTCCATGCACGGCAGGTCGTCGTGCACCAGCGAGTAGGCGTGGACCAGCTCGAGCGCCGCGGCCGCCACCTCGAGCCGCTCGGCGCGCGCGCCGACGAGCTCGCCCGCCGCGAAGGTGAGCAGCGGGCGCACGCGCTTGCCGCCTTCGAGCACCGCGTAGCGCATGGCTTCGTGCAGGCGCGCCGGCGCCAGCCGCGCCGCGGGCAGGAGTCGCGCCAGGACCGCTTCCATTCGCGCCTGGATGCCGCCCATCCAGGCCGCGAACCCCGGGTCAGGCACCGTCACCGGGCTCGGGTTCCACGGCGAGCTTCTTGAGCACCTCGCCCTCGAGCACCCTCACCTGGCGCTGGGCCGCCTCCAGTCGCTCCTGGCAGAAGCGCGCCAGCTCCAGGCCGCGCTTGTGCGCCTCCAGGGCCTGCTCGAGCGAGAGCTTGCCGCCTTCCATCTGCGCGACCAGCTTCTCCAGCTCGGCGAGCGCCTTCTCGAACGTCGCTTCCGCCGCCTTGGCCATGGCGTGAACTTAGCCGACCGGCCGATCCCCGGTCAAACCTTCCCTGGGGTAGAATGCGCCCCATTTTTTCGACTCTCGGAGCCATGTCCGACCTGCCGGAATTGCACCAGCTGAAGCGGGCCCGTTGCCAGCTTCCGGTCTCGTGGTACCTCGACCCCGAGGTTTTCGTCGAGGAGAAGCGCTTGCTGTTCGACGCGGGCGCGCACTACGTCGGCCACGAGCTGATGGTGCCCAAGGTTGGCGACTACCACACCTTCGCCTGGATGGACCACGCGCAGATGCTGGTGCGAAATACCGCCGGCGTGGAGCTGCTTTCCAACGTGTGCCGCCACCGGCAGTCGATCATGCTCGAAGGGCGGGGCAATGCCGAGAGGATCGTCTGCCCCGTGCACCGCTGGACCTACGATCTCAAGGGCGAGCTCCTCGGCGCGCCGCATTTCGCCGAGAGCCCCTGCGTCAGGCTGCACTCGAGTCCGCTCGCCCGCTGGCAGGGCCTGCTGTTCGCCGGCCCGACCGATGCGCGGCGCGCGCTCGCGGACATGCCCGTGACCGACTGGGATTTTTCCGGCTACGTGCTCGATCGCGTGATGGTGGACGAATACGACATCAACTGGAAAACGTTCATCGAGGTGTACCTCGAGGTGTACCACGTCGACCCGTTCCACCCGGGCCTCGGCAACTTCGCCGACTGCAACAACTTCCGCGTGGACTACGGCGAGGACTGGTCGGTACAAGTCGTGCAGGCGAAAGCCGCGTTCGGCCGGCCGGGAACGCTCGTGTACCGCAAGTGGCACGATGCGTGCCTCCAGCAGCTGGAGGGACGTACGCCCAGGCAAGGGGCGCTGTGGATGACGTACTTTCCCGGACTGATGATGGAGTGGTACCCGAATGTGCTCGTGGTCAGCCACCTGATCCCGCGCTCGCCCACGCGCACCACCAACGTGGTGGAGTTCTACTACCCCGAGGGGATCGCGCTCTTCGAGCGCGAGTTCGTGCAGGCGCAGCAGGCGGCCTACGTCGAGACGGCGCGCGAGGACAACGATATCTGCCGGCGCATGGACCGCGGCCGGCGCGCGCTGTGGGCCCAGGGGCTGGACGACGCGGGACCGTACCAGTCGCCGATGGAGGACACGATGGTACATTTCCACGAATGGCTGAGGCGCAAGCTGGGGCGCTGAGCGCGCTCGTATCCACCGCGGAGCTTTCCCGCCACCCCGGGTGGCGGGTGTTCGATTGCCGGCACGACCTCGGCAAGCCTGGGCTCGGTGCAGTGCAGTACCGCGAAGGCCACATCCCGGGCGCCTTGTTCGCCCACCTCGATCGCGATCTCTCGGCGCCGAAAACCGGCAAGAACGGGCGGCATCCGCTGCCCGATCCGAAAGCATTCATCGCGTGGCTCGGGGCACAGGGGCTAAAGCCTTCCGATCCGGTGGTGTGCTACGACGGCGGCTCGGGGGCGATGGCCGCGCGCCTGTGGTGGATGCTGCGCTGGGTGGGGCACCAGAACGTCGCGGTGCTGGACGGAGGCTTCGCGAAGTGGGTGAAGGAAGGCCGGCCGGTGAGTGCGGACGTGCCAGCGTTTCCGGCGACGACATATCCCGGCCGCGTGCGTGCCGAAATGGCGGTGGACGTGTCGCACGTCGAAAAGCACCTGGGCAAGGAGCTGGTGCTCGATGCGCGCGCGCCGGCGCGCTGGCGCGGCGAAACCGAGCCCATCGACCCCGAGGCCGGGCGCATTCCGGGCTCGTTGAACCGATTCAACAGCGGCAACCTGACGCCGGAGGGCGTGCACAAATCCCCTGCCGAGCTGCGCAAGGACTTCGAAGCCGTGCTCGGCGGGCGCAAGCCCGACGAGGTCGTGCATTCCTGCGGCTCGGGCGTCGCCGCCTGCCACAACCTGCTGGCGATGGAAGTCGCCGGGCTGAAAGGCGGCAAGCTCTACGCCGGCTCCTGGAGCGAGTGGATCGCGGATCCCGCGAGACCGCGTGAGCGCGGCTGACGCCCTCCTCGTCCTTCACTTCGCGATCGTCGCATTCATCGTCGGCGGGCTGATCCTGACCTGGATCGGCGGCGCCTTGGGCTGGGCGTGGGTGCGCGTGCGGTGGTTCCGCTACCTGCACCTCGGCGCCATCGCCTTTGTCGCGCTGGAGGGAATCATCGGCATGACCTGCCCGCTCACCGAGTGGGAGAATGCGCTGCGCGGCGGGCGAAGCGGAGAGTCGTTCGTAGGACGGTGGGTGCGGTACCTGCTTTACTACCGCGCGCCGGAGTGGGTGTTCACGGCGCTCTACGTCGCGTGGACGGCGGCGACACTCGTCACGCTGCGGCTCGTGCCGCCTAGGCGCTGACTTTCTCGCGCAGGCGCTGCACCGCCTCGGGTTCGCCCCGCACGCGCAGGAACGTGCCCTCGCCCTCGGTGCGCTCCTCCAGCACCTCGCAGGCGGCAAAGATCTCCCCGCGCAACTTCTGCGCCGCCCAGGGCAGGAACAGCTCGGCCTCGACGAGATTGCGCCGGAAGTATCCTACGATGGCCTCGTGCAACTTCGCCACGTCGCCCTCGCGGCGCGCGCCCATCACGATGCAACCCGGGTACTTCGCGCGCAGCGCCGCTTCATCGCCCCCGCGGTCGATCTTGTTGAACACGAGCAGGCGCGGCACGCCCTTGGCGCCGATTTCATCCAGAACTCCATCGGTCACCGCGAGCTGGCGCTCGAACCCCGGATCGCTCGCGTCGACGACGTGGACCAGCAGGGACGCTTCCAGCGCCTCGTCGAGCGTCGACTTGAACGAGGCGACGAGCCCGTGCGGCAGGTTCTTGATGAAGCCGACCGTGTCGCTCACCAGCACGCGCGGGACGCTCTCCGGCTGCAACGCGCGCACGGTGGTGTCGAGCGTGGCGAAGAGCTTGTCGGCGACCAACGCTTCGTTCCCCGTGAGCGCGCGCATCAGGGTGGACTTGCCCGCGTTGGTGTAGCCGACCAGCGCCACGCGCGCCAGCCCCTGGCGCTCCTGCCGCCGTGCGCGCTGCGTCCGGCGCTCGAGGTGCATCGCGTCGAGCTCCTTCTGCAGCTCGGCGATGCGGTCGCGAATCTTGCGCCGGTCGAGCTCGCCGTGCGACTCGCCGCCGCTGCGCCCGCCGGTGCCGCTGCGCGCCCGGTCCTTCGGCCCGGCCTGCTTGGCGGCTTCGCGCAGGCGCGGCCCCATGTAGCCGAGGCGCGCGATCTCGACCTGCGCGCGCGCGGCGCTGGAGCGCGCGTGCCGGTGGAAGATCTCCAGGATCACCATGCTGCGGTCCATCACCTCGCAGCCGATCTCCTTTGCGAGGTTATGCGCCTGCGAGGGAGAGATCTCGTGGTCGACGAGGACGGCGTCGGCGCCGGCCTGCACCAGGGCGCGCAGTTCCTCGCGCTTGCCCTGGCCGAAGTACGCCGTCGCGTCGAACCCGGTGCGCTTTTGCGTGAACTTGCCGACGACCTCGAAGCCCAGCGTCTTCGCGAGCTGGCGCAGCTCGGCGATCGAAGCCTCGAACTCGACGTCGCTCGTGGCGGGCAGCTGCACGGCCGCGACGACCGCGCGCCTTGGCTTTTGGTTGAGTTCTCGCATCGCGGGGCACGGAGCCTACCACTCAAACCGGTTCAGGCCCGGCGTCACCATGCACGTGTCTGCCAAATGGCCGGATCTCGCCGTGCATGAAGCGATAGGCAAATCGATCTCACCCGATTCACGCGTCGGGGCGGTCGCCGTGGTGGTGAGTCGATCGGGGAGGGGGTGATACGTGAGGGGAATGACGGCGTTTGCCGGCCAACTCGGGGTCCGGCAGGGGCGGGCCGCGCTCGCTCGCCTGGACGCATTGCGACTGAATCGCGTCAGTTCGTGACCTGGACGCCTTACCAGGCCACAAACGCGGTATACGCGCCAGCGTACGGACGCTGAAAAATCCGGCCTGTATAAAAGGGTATCTGCCAATTGGAAAAGCGGGTTCCGTCGCTGAACCTCGTGACCAGTAGCGGAAACCTGCATTTACTCATTCCCGAAAGGAGCATGGCCATGAAACGCGTGATTCTCCGCAAGATCTTGAGTGCCGCCGCAATGATAGGTGGGTCGATCGTCGCAGCAAGCGCACTGGCACAGTCGCAAGGCGGCTACGGCCCCGGCAATGGCATGGGCTCTGGCGGCATGATGGGCGGCTATGGTGACGGCTGGATGGGCGGCGGCGGATACGGCGGGTTCTTGCTGCCTGTCCTGCTTATCGTGGTGGTTGCCGGACTCGTGGCCTGGATCGTCGCCCAAAAAAGGAAATGAATCGATGTTGTCTCAATCGCGCCCGAGCCGCCGCGGGCGCGTTGCCGTTGCCTTGTGCTCACAGCAGGCTTCGGCTGCAATTAGTCGCCATTAATGGAAAAATGAATTTAATCAACTCAGAACGGAGTTTAGTCATGAAACGCATGAACCTTCGCAAGACTTTGAGCGCTGCCTTATTCATAGGCGGAACGATCGTGGCAGCAAGCGCACTGGCCCAGTCGCAAGGCGGCTACGGTATGGGTCCCGGCATGATGGGCGGCTACGGCCAAGGTCAGGGTTACGGTATGGGCCCCGGCATGATGGGCAACTACGGTCCCGGCTACGATCGGGGGGCCGATCTGAATCTAACCGCGGACCAACGCGGCAAGATCACCAAGATTCAGGGCGACGCACGGCGTAAACAGTGGGACCTGATGGGCAAGATGGAGGATGAGCAATCGCAGATGAACGAACATTACTACTCGGACAATCGCGACGACGCAGCGCTCAGCAAGAGCTACCGGAAGATGTCAGACCTGCGGCAGCAGATTTTTGAACTATCGCTCAGCACCCGGAAGCAGATCGATGCGGTACTCACCAAGGAGCAGCGCGAGAAACAGAAACGCGGTTGAAGACATGAAGAGCGACCAACGGCCTGTTTCAGCCGCATTGCCGGCCGAGTTGCCTGCGGCGGGCGCAGCGCCGGCTTTGGAGGTCAACATCAGCGCCGATCTGGCGTCGGTGGAGGTGATGCATCATGGCCGGAAGGTCACGATCATGCGCAATCAGAATCAGGGCAACCCTGTTAATCCGGATTTCGCCAAGACTTCGCGCAAATGTCCGCCATTCTGCATTCAGCCGAGTGAGATCGCGCCTGGCGTGAAAACCGTAGCGGAACTCGAAGTGTTGCACTTTCTCAAGCAAATAAGCGATGGCGAGGCGTCCATGCTGGTGATCGACTCGCGCACGCCAGCCTGGGTGGAAAAAGGCATCATCCCCGGGACGGTAAACATCCCGTGGGACACGCTTGACATAGGCAAGTCAGATCCGGCCGCCGTGCAAGACATTCTGGAAAACCAGCTGGGCGCCAAGCAGCGGGATGGCTTCTGGAATTTCGACAAAGCCAAAACGCTGGTGCTGTTCTGCAATGGCTCTTGGTGCGGACAGTCACCGACTACGATCAAGGGCCTGCTGAAAATCGGCTATCCGGCGCACAAAATCCTCTGGTATCGCGGCGGTATGCAGGATTGGGAAAGCCTCGGCCTGACCACCGTTGCGCCCTGATCGCGCCCGCATTGCGCGGTAAGCGTGACTCGTACTCCCGCCGCCTGCGAATTCAGCCGCGCAGCGCCTTCATGACGTTCGCGTCCTCGAGCGCCGCCTGCGGCTTGCCCTCGAAGATGATCTCGCCGCGGTCGATGGCGTACAGCCGGTCCGCGATGCGCGCCGCGTTGGCCAGGTTCGACTCGGCGATCAGCAGCGAGATGCCCAGGTCCTCGATCTTGAGCACCGCCTCGCGGAAGCGCTTGACGACGACCGGCGCGAG